>JADFOJ010000018.1 GCA_022562915.1 Planctomycetota bacterium
TGCGGTTCTACAACTGCCGATTCGTTCCGTCGCCGGCGAACCTCGCGTCCGGCGCCCACTACGGCTTCGGCTACAAGTGGGGCCTGCGGCTCCGCGCCCTGGGCCGCTACGACATCCGCGACTGCACGTTCGCGCCCGTGCTCGAACACTCGATCTACGTCGACGCCCCGCAGGGCGACACCATCTTCAAGGGCATCGTGCACGAGGGCTCGACGCGAACCGCGATCCAGATCGTCAACCGCGCCTTCGACACGACCAACATTGCCCCCTTCGAAAACGGCACCCAGATCCCCCAGCCGTCGGGATTCGGCCGGCTGCTCATCGAGGACGTGACCATTCACGATCTCACCGGTGACGGCGGCTCGGGTATCACCGTGGCCGGGTTCCTCGGCGACGTGTGGATCCGCGGCATCACGGCCATCGACAACGGGCCCTTTCAGGGCGTCATTACGGTGTGGACCGACGCCGGCTGGAACCACGGCGCGTACCTCTACACCGGCGACGACGGCGGTCTTTACTCCACGCGGAGCGTGACCCTGGAGAACATCAACGTCAGCCTGCCTCTGGCGGATCGCAATCACGTGGCGGTTTCGGGTGCCGAGCTCGTCCGCATCCACGACTTCTCCATCGCGGGCAACCGCACGGCCATCTCGCTGGACTCGTCGTACGGGGCAGCGCAGCTCAGCAACTCGCTGTGCGTCATCGACGGCGTCGTCATACGCAGCGACGCGCTCATCGTCAACGGGACGGTCGACTTCTATGTCCCGCGGCCGCTGAGCCAGTATGCCGGGTGGAACGCCGCCGGCAAGATCAAGGTCGCGGACAACACGCTCTCCGACGCCCAGATCGACAGCACGTGGCCGGACCTGCCGGGCGCCGGCGCCCCGGGAGACAACCGTCTCTGGCTGATGAACGGGCTTGCGATAGCCGATTCCGGCTCGCTGCCCGCCGTTCCGGATGCCAATTGGGTCCCGGCGGTGACGGTGGATCTCAGCGGCGACGGCGCCGCGGACATCTTCTGGCGCAACCAGAGCACGGGCCAGGACCTGGTCTGGGCGATGAGCGGGATCAGCCCGCCGCTCACGGGCAACACGTTGTCGGCCGGCACCCACTGGCACGTCGTCGGTGGCGGCGACTTCGACGGCGACGGTCCGGCGGACATCCTCTGGCGACACCAGGACACGGGCGTCGTCGTGATGTGGTTCAGCAACGGGGTGGCGATCAGCGGGTGGGGCGTGGTTGCCACGGTCGGCGACCTGAACTGGGCGATCAAAGCGACCGACGACTTCGACGGCGACGGCCTCACGGATATCCTCTGGCGCAACGCGGTGACGGGAGCCAACGTCGTCTGGTTGATGGACGGCCGTTCCGTGAACTCGTGGGGATTGCTGCCCGGCGTCACGGACACCAACTGGTCCATGGCCGGCACGGGCGACTTCGACGGCAACGGTACGGCCGACCTGCTGTGGCGGAACCAGGCCACGGGCCAGAACCTCGTCTGGTGGCTCAACGGTACTTCCTTCGCCGGCTGGAACAGACTCCTGGCGCTTGGGGACCTGTCGTGGACGGTCACCGGTACCGGCGACTTCAACGGCGACGGCACGGCGGACCTGCTGTGGCGCCATGTCGGCACCGGCCAGAACGTGATCTGGATGCTCAATGGCCCGGTCATCCTCCAGTCGGGAGGGATCGGGATCATGGCGACCGACTGGAACGTGGCGGGAACGGCCGACTTCAACGGCGACGGCATCGCCGACATCCTGTGGCGTCACTCGATGTAGAGGAAGTCGCCGTCCCGACGAGACCGTCACCGTCGGGGTCACCCGCCAGACCGCCGGCGGGAATTATCAGCGTCGGCGCCAGTCGCGGCGGCGGCTTGAGCTCACGCAGGGCCCCGGCAAGCCGGTCGAGGTTCTCCGCCGATCTTCGGTAGCACAGGTCGACGTCGAACGTCACCCGGGCACTTCCATGCAGAGCTTCCGCCTGGCCGCCGATGACGATGAACTCGACGTCATGTCTGGCGAACAAGCCCGCGATCCGCTCGATCGGGCTCTCATCCGACGCGTCGGGCACGGCGAAGCTCCAGGGCAGTCCGGCGGACGGCGTCGGCACGACGGACTCGCTCCGCCGGCGTGCGGCGGAGGTTTTCGCGGATCAATGACAAGTCGATCCCGTACGCGTCCTGATCCCACACCGGGTCACGCCGTGCCGCGTCTCCGGCTGGCTCGTGTTTCGCCATATCGATCACTTATTATAGATTGGCGAATGCCGGTGGCATATGGCCCCAGCACGTGCGCTTCTTCGACGAGGCTCCGGCCGCAGGGGCGGCTTACGGCCCCGCGACGATCGTCGGACCCTGTTCCTTCCACCGCAGGACCTTGGGGTTCAGCAGCTCGGTGCCGGGGACGCCCTCGTCGGCGCCGATGTCCCAGGCGACGACGCGGACATCGCCGTCGATGTCGTCGGTGAAGACGGCCGAGAGGTCGAGGCCCGCGTTGGCCGCGTAGTTGCCCTTGGTCCTCAAGTGAAGGTCGTACGTGCTCTTCGAGATGAACAGGTGCTTGAGGTTCTGCGGCGGCCACTGGTTGCCGCCGTTCTGGAGATCGGGATCGAAGCCCGTCACCGTTGAGAACATGTTGTTGCCGAAGAAGGCGATCGATGCGTTGAGCACGAAGTCGTTGCCCGCGGGGTGGTTCACCGAGATCGTGTTCCTGATGGTCGCCGTGGCCCCGGCCGCGTCGGTGACGCCGCTGCCGGCGGCGCCGTCGCCGTACAACGTACAGTTCTCGATCGTCGCCGTGCTGCCGGCGAGAAGCCGGATGCCGACGTCCGAGGTGCCGTCGAAGAACGAGTTGCGCACGGTGACGTTCTGGGCGCCGACGTCCACTCCGGCGTTGCCGAACTGCCAGAACGAGTGGACGAAGACGCCGGAGACCAGCCCGTTGTCCGCGGCCGGAGCGTCGTCGAAGTAGATCCCGTTGCCGGCATCGTTGATGTTCTTGATCTCCAGCCCTTCGATCCGCGTGTACTGGTCTTCGACGTCGATCGCGTTGGAGCCGCCGAAGCCCCCGGCGGCATCGATGGAGGCGCCGGTGTTGATCAGTCCGTTGTGCCGCTGGCCGTCGGCGACGGTGACCCGCATGAAGTGGTCCTTGTCCGTCGTGGAGCCGCTGATCACCAGGCGGCCGGTGAACGGGCCGTCGTTGTAGCACACGCCGAACTCGCGGCGGTCTTCGGTGACCAGGTCGCCCTGGCGGGCGGTCTCCCACGCCTGCAGCGTGTTGTACGCCCGCGAGATGGTGTACGCCTCCGCCGTGTGGGCGGTCGCCGCGACCAGGTGGACGGCGACCTGCGTGGTCGAGTCCTTCCTGTAGATGTGGAAGGTCTCGGCGCCGATGACCAGCTTGTCGCCGGGGCCGACGTTCGCCGGCAGCGTCGCGCCCGAGAACGTGACGAACGGCGAGCCCGCGGCTATCGTCGCGGTTCCCGCGGAGTAGATCGTGCCGGTCGTCGTCCCGATGGACCTGTGGTTGGAGGGGGTAACCCGGTCGGCGCCCATGTCCCACGGCGGGATCCACGTCTCCCCGTCGATGTCGGTCGTGAAGCTGGACGAGAGGTCCAGACCGGCAAGCAGCGCGTCGTGCCCCGCCCATTCCAGGTGCAGATCCTCCGAGCCGGGCGCTATGGAGACGAAGAGGTTGTCGAGATTCGTGGGGGGTGTCTGGTGGCCGCCGTCCTGAGGGAGGGCGAAGTTCCCAACGGTGTCGAACATGTTGTTCCCGAAGTAGTCCCAGGTGATCCCATTCCCCAGGTAGAAGTCGGCGGTCACGGCCCCCACCGCAATGGTGTTCTTGACGGCGACCACGGTGTCCGAGCCGGTCTTATAGGCGTACACCCCGTATGGGGCACTCGGGCTGTACGTCGTGCAGTTCTCAACGGTCCCGGTGCCGTCCTGCAAGAGGATCGCAATATCGGGGGTGTCGAAGACGATCGTGTTGCGTATGGCCCAGGTGGCGGCGCCTGTAGCGATGAGAACCCCCCTCTGGATGTCGTGGATGATCAGGTGCGAGAGCGTGCACGACGCCCAGCTCATCACGCCGTACGTGGCGGAGGAGGACCAGTCCGTGATTCTGAACCACTCGATCCGCGTGTATGGATCATTAATCCTGAGCGGGTGGGCACCCCCGAAGCCGCCCCCGTCGAGGACCACGCCCGTTGAGGCCGTACCGTCGTGACGCTGGCCCGCGGCCACGGTCAGCATCAAATAGTGTGAGGCGTCGGTGGTGGAGCCGTCGATGTTCAGCGCCGTCGAGAACGGTCCGTCGTTGTAGGCCACGCCGACCTCGCGGCGCTCGTCGGTGACGAGATCGCCTTCCACGGCGGTCTCCCAGGCCGGTAGCGTGTTGTAGACCCGCTTGATCGTGTACGCGGCGCTCGTGTGGGTGCTCGCGGCGGCGGCCTGTGTCGTGACCTGGCCGGCGCTGTCCCTGCTGTAGATGTAGAACGTCTCGCCGCCGATGACCAGTTCATCACCCGCGCCGATGTTCGCCGGCAGCGTGGCGCTGGAAAACGTGACGGTCTTCGTGCCCAATGTGATCGAGGCGTTGCCGCTGGAGTGGAGCGTGGCGGCGTTGGTGCCGATGGAGCGGCGGTTGATGACGCCGGTGATCGTGTAGGCGCCCATCTCCCAGGGGAGCGTCCGGGTGGTGTCCGTGATGTCGGTTGTGAAGGTCGCCGAGAGATCCAGACCGGTGTCCCACGCGTCGTGGCCGTCCCACTGCAGGTTGTAGTCTTCGGAGCCCTCGGTCGTCGAGATGAACAGGTCGTCGAGATCCGCCGGCGGTGTCTGGTTGTTGCCGTCGTAGCTGCTCGGCGTGAAATTAAGGGTCGTGGTGAACATGTTGTAGCCGAAGTAGCTGACCGTCACCCCGGTCGTGAAGGCCCCGAAGTCAACGGCGCTGCCGACCGAGATCGTGTTCCTGATCGTCACAACGGTTGGGGCGCTGTTGAGGAAGTAGATCCCCGCCGCCGAATCCGTCCCGTCCACCGTACAGTTCTCGACGGTGGTCGTGCCCCTGAAGATGATGATGCCAACCTCTCCCGTGTCGTACACCACGCAGTTGCGCACGGTCGTCGTGCCCGAGTCCCAGGACGCGATGCCCCATTTGATCACGTCGTGCACGATTAAGTTCGACAGCTCGCAGTTCGTCGCCGCCGTTTTGACCGTGGAGCCGTCCTTGTTCGAGTTGGTGACCTCGAACCATTCGAACTTCGTGTATGGGTCCCAGATCTGGACCGGTACGTTGACCGAAGCACCGCCCATGTCCAGCACGACGCCCGTTCCCGCGGTGCCGTCGTGACGCTGGCTCTCGGCAACCGTGAGCGTCATGTAGTGCTTCGCGTCGGTGGTGGAGTCCTGGATGCTAACTATTGCCGTGAACGGCCCGTCGTTGTACGCCACGCCGACCTCGCTGCGGCCCTCGCCGATCAGGTCGCCGTCCCGGTCGTCCTCCCACGCCTGGAGTGTGTTGTAGGCCCGTACGATCGTGTACGCCGTGTTCGTGTGCGGGCCGGCCGCAGCAATCTGGACGGTGGCCGTGGTTGCCGTGTCGCGTGTGAGGATATGGAACGTCTCGCTGCCGATTGTCAACTTGTCACCGGGCCCGACGTTGGTGGGCAGGCTTGCACCGCCACCGAAGGTGACGGCCGTGGCACCGGAGGCAATGGAGGCGTTGCCCGTCGAATAAATGGTGCCGGTATTGGTCCCGATCGAGCGGTAGTTGGTGATGAGGCCGTCCCCGAAGCTCGCCCAGTGGTACGTCGTGCCGCCGCTGTTGACGGTGCTGTGCGTGCCGACCTCGAAGCCGTCCGGCTGCAGCGTCTTGATGCCGTTGGAGAAATCGGGGTCGTTCTTGAAGTACTGCGTCGAGTCCCCGGCGAGCGCGTCGGAACGGTGCACGCCGGCACTGTTGTTGACCGCCTTGACCACCACCCACTTCGGCTGGAAGCCCGCGCCGGTGATGGAATGGGCGACGCCCGTGCCGGAGTAGCTGCCGGTGCTCACCTTGTCGGTGACCGTGTTGAAGGCGATGTAGTGGTAGGTCTCGCCGTTCGTATTGACCTCGGCCGCAGTGCCGAGCTGGAATCCGTCGGCTTGGAACGCCTGAATCCGGTTTGTGTTTGTCGATGCGCCGCCGAACTTGACACTCACGTCGCCGGTCATCGTGGAGAAACGCTGATAAGCGTTGTCAGCGCCCTCGGACAACACAATCAGGTACTTGGGCTGAAACCCGACGCCCGTGATGCTGCGGTTGTCATTGCCGTTGCCCGTGTAGGAGTCCACGTGAAGCTTGCCGGACTCCGACTGGAACGCGATCCACTGGTAGATGACTGTGTCCTTGTTGACCTGGTCCGCGTCGCCCAGGGTGAACCCGTCGGCCTCCAGGGACTGGATCCGGTTGGTTTTCAAGACGGCCGCCGAGACGTTTTGTTTCGAGGCGTCGCCGGACATCGTCGAGGTACGCACGTGCGTCTCGTAGCTGTCGTCGGGCTTGATGAAGACGACGTGCGGATGGAAGCCCACGCCTGTGATGCCACGATTGTCGGTGCCGTTACCGGTGTAGGTCCCGGTCGCCATCTGGTAGGTGCCGCCGCCGAGGGCGAGGCCCTTCGGCGTGGTCAGCGAGGTGGTGATCAAGTCCTCGACATTGGTCCCGTCGAGATTGGCCCGCTGGAGTTTGGCCGGCGCCCCCTGGTCCGTCCAGTACACCTTGCCCGCGGCAACGTCCAATCCGATCCCCCACGGATTCACAAGGCCGCTGACCAGGACCTCCGCCCCGGTGCCGTCCAGGTTGGCACGCTCGACAGTGTTGTCGCCCTTGTCGGTCCAGTACATCTTGCCTCCGACGACATCCAGCGCGATGTCCAGACAGTTGTTCAGCCCGGTCGTGACCAGGTCCTCCACACCGGTACCGTCCAGGTTGGCTCGTTGGATCTTGTCCAAATCCTGATCCGTCCAGTACATCTTGCCGCCGGCGGAGTCCACGGCGATCCCGCGTGGATCGCTGCCGACGCCCGTAGCCACCAGGTCTTCGACGCTGGTGCCGTCGAGGTTGGCACGCTGGATCTTGAGAGTGATCCTGTCGGCCCAGTACATCTTGCCGCCGGCCCTGTCGATGGCGATGCCACGTGGATTGGAGAGCCCGGTGGTGATCAGGTCCAAGACGCCTGTGCCGTCGAGGTTGGCACGCGTGATCTTGTCCAAGCCGGCATCGGTCCAGTAGATCTTCCCGCCGGCCCTGTCGATGGCGATGTACGACGCGGCGGTGAGCCCGGCGGTGATCACGTTTTCGACGCTGGTGCCGTCGAGGTTAGCCCGCTGAATCTTGTCATCGGTGCTGTCGGCCCAGTACATCTTCTGGGCGAGGGCCTGCCGGGGTACGAACAGGGCCGCAGTGAGAACCAGCAAGAGCCCAGGGGCCCGGGCGAGGCTCGACGTGCGGACACGTGCGGTGCTCAATGTGGTTCCCTCGAGCGCTGGACGAGAACAGGGGCGCCTCGTGTTATCGACGGCAAGAACGGCGGGGTCCAGCCCCGCGGGGGCCGGTCGCGATCAATCGTATGGGGCCGATATCGAAACCGTGGAGGAGACCGGCTCCATCGGCAGGTTCGTCGAGAACTTGCAGTGCGAGCCTGACGTCTTGCGCTCCATGAGGAAGAAGTCAAGGCGGTACGGTGCGCCGTCGGCGAGGCCGAGCCGGTTCAGATCGACGAACATGCTCTTCTCTGAGTGCCGGCCGCCGAGATCGATCACGATCCGGTCGTCGATGAAGACCCAGACGTCGTCGTCGCCGCTGAACTCGAGCATCTGGCCGCCGGCCGCGTCGTAGATGAACTGCGTGTGCAGCTCAAAGCTGAAGTGGTAGTTCTTGCCGCTGGTGTAGTTGCCGAAAAGCTGGTCGTTGATCGGGAAGAACCCGCCGCTGTAGCCGGCGGCATTGTCGGCGTCGAAGAGATAGGTCGTCCCGTCGGCCTGGAGGATGAACGTGAGCGTCAGCGAAGCCGACAGGTTGACGCCGGGCACGTCGTTGAACAGCTCGGGAAAGGATGCCGTATCCAGGAAGTCGTTCCAGGCGCCTCCCACCACTCCCGACACGTCATCGCCCTTGGCAGGAAGCTGCGGGGCGATGTTGCGACCCGCCGCATCTTTCCAGGGGGTCCTCACGACGATGCCGTTGTTCGTGAACACGGGCTTGCCGTCGCTGCCCAGTATCGGCTCGACGAGGTTGCCGATAATCCACCGCGGTTTGAGGGGGTCGGGGATGTTCGCCCGCTCCATCGTGGGGTGACCGCCGGGGGAGCCGTAGGCGATGAAGTCCCGAATCACGCCGGTGAGCTCGATCGTTGCAGGTGGCGGCCCGGCCGCGGGTGCCGGCCTGGCGATAAGGAGGCAAATCGCGGCGAGAGGTGCAACGATCGCTTGCGGCCTTCCTCGTGTGAGATGTGTCATGAGAGTCTTCCCCGTCCGTCAGCGTCGAGATGCCTCCACCAAAGAATACGTTTGCGACCCGCCCGGCCGAAACGCCGGTGGCGGCGAAAGGCCGACGGCGGGACGCCTTCGCGGTCTCCCCAATGCCGGGTGAGTTTGTCGATTGCGCCGGCTGCGGGCGATGGCTAATGCAGGGGCACCACCCGGATTGTCACGTCGAGCCTGCTATTCAATCACGCTCGTCATCTCGCGGCGGGTCTCCCCCGAACGGCCCTGGCTTGTCAGCGTCCGCTGGCCGGGCAACGGTGTGTCCGGCGTGGAGGTGACGAGGAACCTGGCGTTGCCCAGCGTCGGATCGTTGGCGTCGTTCGTGTCGTCGGAGACGCTTCCGATCGTGCCGTCGCCATCCTCGTCGCTGTCTTCCATCAGTTCTCGGATGGCCATGTTGACGCCCGCCTCGGCGGCATAGAAGGCTTCGACCGTGAAGGCCCGGTGTATCGTCGCGCTGTGGTCCCGGCTGAGGCTGGTCACCATCGAGACGATGATGAGTTCGACCACGATCAGCACGACAACGAACACCACGAGGATGCTCCCGGTTCTGTCACGTGCCTTTCGATCGTGGGTCATGATGCTGTCACTCGCCGGGCATCGCAGGCGCGGAATCTCCGCGACGACGCCTATCGAACAGCATCGGCATGAACGGGCGGCGATACAAGGTCCGATAGCGGCCGTTGCCCGGCGCGCAATCCCAGGATCAGGGCGTTCAGGCTCAGCACGTCGAGCTGTCGCGGCGCGACCCGGACGAACACGAGCAGGGCCAGTCTCGGGAAGATGTGGCTGGTCGTGTCGTACAGCGGTTCCAGCAGCAGGTGGCCGTAGGTCACCGTTACCAGGATTGCGCCCAACGCGATGCAGGCGCCGCGGCGGAACAGGCCCAGGCATACCAGCGCGCCGGCGATCAGCTCCACGACCGGGATCGAGGTGCCGACGGCCCAGTGCATCCAGTCGGGGATCCACCGTGTCCCTGGCGAAAACTCCGTACTCCTGATTGTACAGAGACTTCCGCTTGGTTGTCTGTGCGACGGATGGCCGTAGCCTGTAGGGATGTTCAAGCTGCTCGTCACGTTGCTCCGGTCGCTCCTGCTCCCCCGCTCAGCTCTGGTCCTTGAGAACCTGGGGCTTCGCCACCAAGTCGCGGTACTCCTGCGATCCGCCCGACGCCCCCGCCTCCAGCAGTCCGATCGGATCTTCCGGGCTTGGGTGTCACGGATCTGGTCTGGTTGGCGTACGTCGCTCGTCATCGTCAAGCCCGAGACGGTCATCCGATGGCACAACCAAGGCTTCACGCTCTACTGGCGATGGCTGTCCAGACCGAAACGAACCGGATGACCGAAGATCCCGCTTGAGCTCAGAGAACTCATCCGCCAGATGTCTTGCGACAACCCGACCTGGGGCGTTCCACGGATCCAGGATGAGCGTGCTCTGCTGGGCATTCACGTGGCCGAGTCCACGATCAGGACGTACCGGATCCATGACAAGAAGCCGCCGTCGCAGACCTGGCGGACATTCCTGAAGAATCACGTCAAAGACATCGCCGCGATCGACTTCTTCACCGTTCACACGATCTCGTTCGGCGTGCTCTACTGCCTCATCGTGCTCCGACATGACCGACGCAGGCTCGTCCACGTCAATGCCACCGCCCATCCGACCGCGGCATGGACGGCACAACAGATCATCGAGGCCTTCCCCTTCGACGAGGCTCCCAAGCATCTGATCCGTGATCGCGATTGTCTCTACGGCAACCGCTTCCAGCAGCGACTCAAGCACATGGGAATCAAGGAAGTCGTGATCGCGCCACGTTCGCCCTGGCAGAACCCGTTCGCTGAGCGGGTGATCGGATCGATCCGCCGTGAATGCCTCGACCATGTCATCATTCTCAGCGAAGCGCACCTGACCCGGATCCTCACCGAATACATCGACTACGACCACACCACGCGCCCGCATCAGTCGCTTGATCACAACGCTCCGATACCTCGGAGCGTCGAACCCGCTGAGCAAGGCCGAGTCGTTGCAGAGCCGGTCCTTGGTGGATTGCATCACCGATACCGGCGGGCAGCCTGACTGAAGGAGTTCTTCGATGACTGCGACAGTCCGCGCCCATGGCTGTCTCGTGCGCTGTGATTCGAATCGGACTGTTTCACGTAGCAATCCCGCCCGTTCTTGGCGCAGATGCCGTCACCAACCGTGACCAGACCCCGGGTGTCCACTCCCCGATTCTCGATCGCTCCCCCGGAGAACGTTCTCGCCAGGGACAACCCCGTCGTGGTATACTGCGGGCGCACGATCGAGAGGAGAGAAGCCATGTCCACACGCACGCTCGTCGTCGTCATCGCTGTATCGACGGCGGGTATGCTCGCCTGTGCCGGCCTCATCCAGCCGGGCGTCGATCTCCGCGCGACGACGGAGATGCACGGCGTCCCGCCGATGGGGGCGGTGCACGTGGAGAACAAGGTGTACTACGGCGCGCCGCTCAACGGCAGCGTGGTGACGCTCTTCGACGACTTCATCCAGGTCGATGAACCGCCGCCGGCCAACGTGGTGACGTCCGTCGTCACCGTCACGCCGCTCGGAGCGCGCGGGCAGCACATTGAGATCTCGTTCTTCGGCCCCAACGCGATGGACGGCGCCGGGGGCGACGACCTGCCGATCTTTGCCGACCTGTACGGCACCTACACCGACAGCGACAACAGCGCGGGATCCATCACGGGCCCTGTCGCCTTCTTCTACGTCGGCGCCCTGCTCGAGTGGGACGGGCACGATGCGTCCGACCTGCTGGACGAGTCGTCCGTCCACGCGGTGATCGTCGACGTCGACGGCACGGTGCTGGAGCTGAGCCTGGGCGACCACCCGGTATCGCTCTTCTACTACCAACCGCCCGTCGGCTCGGAGCGGCTGCACATCGGCCTGCAGTCGTCGTCGCTGGAGTTCGGCGCGCCGTGGGTGCCCCAGCTCATCGACACCGCCGACGAGATACTCCTCTCGTTCGACGTCTTCGTCCCAGGTCCGGCGACGCTGGTCGGCGGCGGCGCGTCATTGCTCCCGCCCCGGCTGTCGCTGGCGAAAACTCCGTACTCCTGATTGCAGAGACTTCCGCTTGGTGTACTGGTCCACCGAGTTCATACCCGGCTCTTGCGATCTCGAAGTCTCTGCAAGTGCAGCCGTTATGGTGGCTCCTGCTCACAGTTCCCTGCCGACTTCCGCGGAGCCTCAGATGGCATCTCACTGCTCAGAAAAGACCATTGCTTTGCCCAGGGGAGAGGACCAAGCGCGTCAAGTCCGCCCTGAACCAGTCAGTATCGCTCGCCGCGACCGCGTTGACACTCGTGCACGGTCGGGCTTCATCGAGCCGCATTCCGCAAAAGCGGATGGCAGCGGAACTTGATCGCGCCAACACCGAGATTGCCCTGCTCACGGAGGAATTGGACATCAAGGATGACCGCTGGAGTCGTCTGCCCTCGCGACGACGCCCGTACTACCTGCCCGTCCAGCGTATGCGGATTCTCCAGATCAAGGCCGGCCGCGGCTGGTCGTGTGAGCACGCTGCGCGAGCGTTTCTCATCAATGAACAGACACTGTGCTCGTGGATGAGACGGGTCGATGAACAGGGCGAGCGATCGCTTGTCCAGATCACGAAACCGGTGAACAGATTCCCGCACTTCGTCCGCTATCTCGTCCAACAGTTGGGCGTGGTTCTTCCGACGATGGGCAAGGTTCGCATCGCTCAGGTTCTGGCTCGCGCTGGGCTGCACCTCGGGGCCAGCACCGTGGGTCGGATGCTGAAGGAAGGGGAGCCCCTGTCACCCGGCGTTACCGACCTGGCCACGATTGACGTCACCACGCGCGTCGTGACCGCGAAATGCCCCGGTCACCTCTGGCATGTCGATCTCACCATCGTCCCCACGAGCGCGGGCTTCTGGGTGCCATGGGTGCCGTACGCCTGGCCGCAGTCCTGGCCATTCTGCTGGTGGGTCGCGGTCGTGGTCGATCACTTCTCTCGCGCCGTTGTGGGCTTCGCCGTCTTCGTGAAACGACCGACGTCTCTCGAAATGCAACGAGCGCTCGATCGAGCGATTCGCACGGTCGGGAGCCCGCCCAAGTACGTGATCTCAGCCAAGGGAACGCAGTTCTGGTGTGACTCGTTCAAGAACTGGTGTCAACGGCGCGGCATCAGGCGGCGTTTCGGAGCCGTCCAGCAGCATGGCAGCATCTCCGTGATCGAGCGATTCATACGCTCGATGAAGAACGAGTGCACGCAACGGGTTCTCGTTCCGCTCGCCATGGAAGCCATGCGACGCGAGCTCACCTTCTACTTCGCATGGTACAACGAGTACAGACCGAGCCAGGCGATAGGAGGGCGAACGCCAAAGGAAGCCTACGAGGGGCTGCCTCCGGCCAACGCGGAACCCCGCTTCGAGCAACGGACCATGTGGCCACGACAAAGCTCGTGCGCGGCGCCGCCGGCCCAGATCAAGGGAAGACGCGGGGCCAAGCTCACTCTTGTCGTCGGCTACCTGAACGGCCGGAAACATCTGCCCGTCGTTGAGCTGCGTCGCGCTGCTTGAACACGCGCTTGGCGCAGGTCTGTGGCGACTTCCTCGCCGGCAGCAGTGCGCCCTCATCCTCAGAGTCCGGCAATATCGAGCGTGCCGGCGGCCGGAACTGCACGCCCGGGCCCAAAATCGCGACGACGGTCAGACAATGGTGGCTGATTCGGGGGCGTCCTGAACTCGCTGAACCACTACACCCGCAGAGCATGAAGAGGTAGCGACTTACGTCAGCCCGGCGGCTGACGCAGAGCCTGTTGATCAGTCGGTCACAGCGGCGTGCTCGATCATTCTCACCGTCCATTCGGCCTTTGAGTGCTGGTCGATGACCTTGGCGACCTCCGCGCCCACGGTCAGCTCGAACACGTCGGCGTCGGTGGGGAAGACGGTCGGCGCATCGTCCGATCCGGTCCGTGAGGGATCACTTCGCCGCCACCGCTCGCGCTGCGGGAGGCAGTACCGCTCCAGTGCCACAAGGGTTGATTCACCCACCCGCCAGTCCATGTCGCCGTCTGTTCCCGACACCCCGATGAGCCGGATGTCGGTCACCCGGGGATCGTCCAGCGGCCAGTCCACGAACGATCCCCGGTACTCCACCATCCCCACGAGGTACAGGTACCAGTGTCGATCATCGATGAGCCGGTGTCCGAGCAGGACGCCGTTGGCGTCGGTGCGCCGCGGCGCGATGAAGGGGAAGCCCGCCCGTGACGCACCGAGAAGCCCGAAGTCGTTCTCGGACGGCGCGCGGTCGGTGCGGCGCAGCGCGTTGAGATCACCGTGGCCCTCGATGGCCACGTACTGTTCGAGCGACGACTGCCACGCCTTGACCGGGTCGGGGCCGGCGCAGCCTCCGGCGACTCCGACGATCAACGCTCCGATGAGGGCCGGGCTGCCGCGCATGGGCTCACTGTACACCGTTGGACGTCGGTGACTTCCTCCAGCCGGTGGACTTCATGATCAGCACCGCCACCGAGTGGCCGCCGGACTCGGCGAGGTCGATGGATGACTCGCCCTTGAGGTTCCGCGCGGTGGGCTCGGCGCCGCAAGCCATCAGGAGGTTGATCAGCGACGTCCGGCTCGCGAACACCGCTTCGTGAAGCGGCAGCGACCCGAAACGGTTGGGGACGTTGACCTCGACGCCCTCGTCCAGCAGCGCGGCGGCGACCGCCTCGTGGCCGTAGCGGGCGGCGACGTGAAGCGGCGTGGAGCCATGGCAATCGGCCGCCCCGGCGTCCGCCCCGGCCCCGATCAACGCCCGCGCCATTCTCAGGCTGCCGTTGCGTGCCGCGTCATGAAGGGGCGTGATGCCGAACTCGTCCGGAGCGTCGAGGATCGCGCCGTGTTCGGCGAGCAGCAGCGCGGGCGCAGGGTCGAGCCGGCGCACCGCGAAGTGCAGCGGCGTCGTCTCGAAGTGCGCCCTCGCGTTGACGTCCGCCCCGGCGGCGAGCAGCACCTGCATCACCCGGAGTTGACCCCGCAAGGCCGCGCGGTGAAGTGCCGTCTCGCCGGCATGGTCCGTGGCGCCGACCGCCGCACCGCCGGCCAGCAGGAGCCTCATGCTGTCGTTGAGGGTGTATCGCGCCGCCCAGTGCAGCGGCGTGCGCCCCCGCTCGTCGGAGGCGTTGAGGTCCGCCCCGGCCCGTATCAGCAACGCCACGGCCCCGGCGTGCTCCACGGCACGGTGTAGCGCCGTCGCCCCCCTCTCGTTGGATTGATTCACCTCGGCGCCGCGCTCCAGCAGCAGGCCAACCATGGCCTCGTGCCCCGCCGTCGCGGCCAGGTGAAGCGGCGTGCTTCCCCACTCTGTGGAGGACGGCTCCAGCGAGCGGACCGGTTCGTCGACGGGCGCGCCGCCGTCCAGTGCGTTGAGCACCAGCGCGCGGTCGTCAGTCGCAGCGCCCCAGTGCAGCAGGGTGTACCCGATATCGTTTCGTTCGCCGGTGCCGGCGTCCGGCGGCGCCTCGAAGCAGGTGTTGCCGATGGTGATCAGTTCCTCGGGCGAGCCCTGGTGGCCGTAGTCCTCGCCGTACCAGGTGGACAGCTCCTCGAGCCGCGCGTCGAAATACTGCCGGGTCCGCCGGTTGCCGTTGTCGTCCACGTAGAAATCGAGGATCCGCTGCGTGCGCGATTTCACCCCCCGGCGGACGCCGGCTCGCATCCCGGGCACGAAGAGGCCCGGGTTGATCGCCTCGTTCCAGTGCTCGGAGATGAACCACGCGAAGAGGTCGGTGTCTCTTCGAACATGGGGGCTGATCTCCCAGAAATCGCCCCGCAGAACCGTCATCGGCGGCCGCTGGACGCCCTTGATCCGTACCGGCCGCGTCAGGTTCCGGAAGAACTTCATCCCCGCATAGTTCGCGGCCAGGTCCGCGTTGGAGTACACCCCGGACGAGAGGTACCCGAGCATTCCCTCTTCGCCCAGGATCAGGCCCTTCATCCCCTCGGCCATCACCTTCTCGTGCGCCCGGGCCGGGGTGTCGCCCCCGGCACGCGCGGCACGATGAATCGTGTAGTACACGTAGCCCATGTCGGTGAAGTGGCCGAGCTTGTCGGGGCCGAGATAGAAGCCGTACGCCTTCATCGTGCAGGCGTGGAAGATTCGGAACAACTGCCGCGGATCGAGCGGGAAGTACACGCCCGTGAAGATGTTGTCAATCGATTCCCAGTACCCGACGATTCGGCCCGGGTGCTTCAGCCTCATCGCGCGGTCGCTGTGGACCATGTGCTCGAAGCGGTTGATCATGAACCATGCGGCCGCGTACTTGTCGTAGACGGTGTCGGTAAGGGTCTCCGGATCCTGGAGGAACGCAATGTAGCCGGGGCCTCGCCGTGCCTCCAGGGCACGGCGGATCCGCTCGTTGAGCGTGGTGACCGCGGCGTCGATCCCGTCGTAGTACATCGCGGTGAGTTCGGGACCGACGTCGGCGAAGTCCTTCCCGAGCGGGACGGTGAACTGATCGGTCTCGTGAGCAGCGACCGGGCCGCTGATCGCCATTGCGACCAGCGCCGCCGCCGGGCCATGCGTGAACCGCATCGTGTTGCCTCCCGGATTGTCCTGTGAGAAATGCCTCCAGGCATTTCGCACACCGGCGTCTTGAGTATAACCCCGCACGCGGCGGTTTTGATCCCGCGCGCGGTGCCGAAGATGCGGACCTCTACCGATTCCGCGAGTTATCGGTCGCCGGAGGGGGCGGATCGGCACTGGTACCATCTCCTGGATGTTCGGCGCGCATCTGTCGATTGCCGGCGGGCTTGTCAATGCCCTGGACGAAGCCCGCGACCTGCGGATGGACTGTGTGCAGGTGTTCACCCGGAACCAGCGGCAGTGGTCAGCCAGGCCGCTGGCTGAGGCCGAACGCGTGGCGTGGCTGGCGGGCTTGAGGCGCCTGGGTTGGCGCTCTCGACGCGGCCCGGTGCACACCGTCAGCCACGCGAGCTACCTGATCAATCTCGCTTCGCCCGATCGGGCGCTGTGGCGGAGATCGCTGGCACGGCACAGGGAGGAGCTCGACCGTTGCGAGGAGCTGGCAATTCCATGCTGCGTGTTGCACCCCGGCGCGCACATGGGCGAGGCCCGTCCACGCGAGGCGCCTGGCAGCGGCCCGGTCTCGAAACGGCCGACCGACGATGAACTCAAGGGCTTGCAGCGGGTCATCAAGGCCCTCGATCGCGTGCACCGCGACCTGCCGGGGTATCGCGTCGTGACGTGCCTGGAGACGACGGCCGGAGGCGGGACGCTGCTGGGCAGCCGCTTCGAGCACCTGGCATACGTGCGCGAGCGGCTCGCGGAGCCCCGGCGGGTCGGATGGTGTTTCGACACGTGTCACGTGACCGCCGCGGGCTACGACATGACCACCCGGGCCGGGGCCGCCGTGGTGCTGGAGGAGTTCGACGCGGTCTGCGACCACCGGCACCTGCGGGTCCTGCACCTCAACGACTCGGTGGGCGCCGTCGGCTCGCGCCGGGACCGTCATGCCCACATCGGCACGGGCGCGTGCGGGCTGAGTTGCTTCCGGGCAATCGTGAACTACCCAGGCTTCGACCGCGTACCGAAGATCCTCGAAACGCCCAAGGGAACCGACGAGAAAGGGATTCCGTGGGACGTGCGCAACATCAGAAGGCTCAAACGGCTGGTGCGCCGTCATCCGGAGAGCCGATAGAGACAACGTCAGGCATGCAGCGAGTCACGATCACCATAGCGATCGCTTTGCTGACCGCCTGGTGCCAGGCGGGCTGCGGCAGCACCGACACCGCCGGCGGTCTTGCCGCAAGCCCGGTCGTGACGCTGTCGCCGGTCGTCCCACCGGGCACCGACGCGAGCCTGGCCACGGCCCTGGCCGCGCGGCGCGCCGGCGAGTACGAGGTGGCGCTGGCGGCCTTCCGCGAGATCCTCGCGCACGACCCCACCGTTGCCGGCGCCTACGTGGGCATCGGCGAGATCTATCTCCTGCGGCAGGAGTACGCCGACGCCGAAGGGGTGTTGGCGCGGGCAGTGCGGCTCGAATCACGGAACTTCGACGCACAGTACGGCCACGGCCGCGCGCTGCAGATGCTCGGGCGGTTTGCCGAGGCGGTGCGGGCGTATCACCGGGCGCTGACCATCAGGCCCGACAGCGTCGATGCCAACCGGCACATGGCCACGACCTATCTCCAGATGGGTGAGCCGGCGAGCGCGCTGGTCTTCGCGGAGAAGGCCGTCGAGCTCGATCCCGCCAACGGCCCGGCGCGGGCCAATCTCGGGACGATCTATCGGGAAGCCGGTCGCTCATCCGACGCGATCCATCAGTACGAAGCGGCGATCGAGCTCATGGAGGCGACGCCGCCTCTGCTCACGAACCTTATCACGGCGCTGGTCGATCAGGAGCGTTACGTCGATGCGATGAATGCCGCCGAAGACCTGGTCACGCTGGCACCATCGGCGCGGAGCTGGGAGCGACTCGGTTGGAGCGCTTTCAGGGCGGGGAACTACCGGAAGTCGATCGAAGCGTATCGCGACGCGGTGGCGATCGAGCCCGACTTCTGGCCCGCCCTGAACGGCGTGGGGTGCAACGCGCTGAACACCTGGCTGTTGTCCGGCAAGCGCGACGGGCCGGCCTTCCTCGAGGCGAGGGAGGCCTTCCGGCGATCAGTGCGCGTCAACCCCGATCAGCAGAAGGTGATCTCGCTGCTGTCGCAGTATGGGAGTCGGTAGGCGATGGCCGACCCGTCACTGCTCGAGACCTTCCCGAACCCCGCGGCGACGCCGTTCGTCGTCGAGCACGTTGCTGAAGAGTTCACGTCCCTGTGCCCGAAGACGGGCCAGCCCGACTTCGGGCGGGTGACCGTCCGGTATTGTCCGGGTGTCAAGTGCGTCGAGCTCAAGAGCCTCAAGCTCTATTTGCACTCGTTCCGCGACGAGGGCATCTTCTACGAGGCGGTGACCAACACCATCCGGGATGACCTGGCACTGGTCCTCTCGGCGCCGTGGCTCCAGGTCGTCACCGAATGGCGAACCCGGGGCGGCATCCATTCCCGGCTGATCGCGGTCGCCGGCGACGTGCCGTCCGAGTGGGCACGGGGTTAGACCCGCTACCAGTGAGCCAGTTTCGCGCGAGTTGGTCCCACAGACAAGTCCTTGGGTCCGAGTTGGTTCCCGTGAGCAGTAGAGCAGTAGAGCAGTAGAGCAGTAGAGCAGTAGAGCAGTAGACCGCAGGTGAGCCTGCGTAGACCGGCCACCAAGGGGATCTGGAGATCCTTTCCGATGTTGCTCCACTGTTCTACTGCTCACCTGCTCTGTGCCGCTTCCAGCGACCGGTGCCTCCAGCGCGAAAGTCTCTGAGTGGAAGCGGCACTAGCCCATCTTGACAGCAAAAGAAGCCCCGCTTCTCGACAAGCCGGGGCTTCCTTTCTCGTAGAGACCGCCTACGCTGCAACCGTGCGCGTGTGCCGGGGTCGGTGCGTCGCACGGGGCGATTCCAGCTCAGCGGAGGAAAGGGGAAACCTGTGCCGAACCGATCTCGCAGATGTCATGTCGAGTTGGTCTCGCTGGTCGCGCTGGCAGTCCTGTTGCCGGGGTAGCTCGTCGGTGCCGGCGATGACTCGGGATACCTGACGCATGCGCAGCTCGCCGAGGAGATCCACCGGCTCGCTGAGGACCATCCCTCGGCGTGCACCGTCGCGTCGATCGGCACCAGCCGGGAAGGTCGCGACATCCAGGGTCTTCGCCTGGCACTGCCCGGCGCCGTTGATCCCGATCGCCGCCCGGCATTGCTCCTGGTGGCGAACATCGACGGCGATCACCTCCTCGGCAGCACCGTCGCCGTGGCCGTTGCCGGGACGCTGCTGGAAAAGGCCGCCGCGGACGACGAGCCCGTGCGGGCTTTCCTCAGCGAGCACACGATGTACGTCGTGCCGCGCGTCAACCCGGACGCGGCGGAGCGGTTCTTCGCCGACGTCGTCACCGAGCGGCGGCGCACGATGCGCCCCGACGACCGCGACCGTGACGGCACCCTGGACGAGGATCCACCCAACGACCTCAACGGCGACGGCCTGATCACGATGATGCGCGTCTTCGATCCCGCCAAGGCCGACCGGATGGAGGACCCCGACGAGCCGCGGCTCGACGTCGAGCCGGATCGGGACAAGGGCGAGCGGGCCCGGTTCGTCCTCTACGTCGAGGGTGTCGACGACGACGGGGACGGTGAGCACAACGAAGACGATCTCGGCGGCGTGGACCTGAACATGAACTTCATGCACGGGTACACCGAGCACGCCGACGGAGCGGGGCCGTACCAGGTGTCGGAGCCGGAGTCGCTGGCCCTGCTCAAGTACGTCCTGGCCCGGCAGAACATCGCGATGGTGCTGGTCTACGGCAGGCACGACAACCTGTCCAAGCCCCCGGACGGCAAGGGCGATGTTCCCGGCGGCGGCCCGAAGAACGTCGAGTCAAAGGACACCGGCCTCTACAAGCACATCAGCGAGCGGTTCGTCGAGATCACCGGGCTCAAGAAGGTCCCGGCCGAGTCTTCCGGGGGCGCGTTCTACGCGTGGGCGTATGCCCAGTTCGGCGTGCCGTCGTTCACCACGCCGCTGTGGACACGACCTGACCCCGACAACGACGACAACGACGACAACGACGACAGGACGACCTCCGCCGGCGATGAGGCCGACATGGGCGCCGAGGCCGATGAAGGCCTGACGCCGTCGGGGATCGGCGACATCAGCCAGGAATCGATCGACGAGCTCGTCGCGGCGGCGGCCGAGCGAGGTTTCGAGATCTCCGACGAGATGATGTCCCAGCTCACCCCGGAGATGGCCGAAGGCTTTGCGCGGCGGATGGGAATTGAGCTGCGGCGCGTCAAGACCGCCGCCGCCGGCGGCGGTGCGGCGAAGAACAAGGACGACGCGGCCTGGCTCACCTACAGCGACGAGCAGCGCGACGGTGCCGGCTTCGTCGCCTGGGAGGCGTTCGAGCACCCCGAGTTCGGCGAAGTTCAGATCGGTGGCTGGGTGCCGTACTTCAGGACCCTTCCCCCTCCCGGCCTCGTCGCACCGATCGTCGAGAAACAGGTCGAGTTCGTCCTCGATCTCGCCGGGCGATTCCCCGACGTCTCGCTGGCGGACCCCGAGATCACCCGCCTTGCGGCCGGTCTCTACGAGATCAAGACGGCGCTGGTCAACGACGGGTACCTGCCGACGGGAACCGCCATGGCCGTCAAGAACCGTCGGGCGCGGCCGTACGTCGTGAGGCTGAGCGCGACCAACGAACAGATCCTGACCGGCCGGCGCGTGAGCAAGATCTGGTCGATCCCCGGATCCGGCGGCCGCGAGGAGTTCCGGTGGATCATCCGGGCGACCGACGGCGGCCGCCTGACGATCACCGTCTACAGCGAGAAGTTCGGCGAGTTCGAGAAAGCGATGACGCTCCGGGACAACACGGACCGGCGCACCGCGGGAGGTGGCTCATGAGAGCGAGAACGATGATCGCAGCCGTGCTCGCTCTTGCGGCGGCGCCCGCGGCGGTGGCGCAGTATCCCTGGCCGAGCAAGGTCGACCTGCGGTTCGATCACTGGTACGACTACCAGGAGATGACGCAGGCGCTGCACGACCTCGCCGAGGCGTACCCGGAGCTGGTGACACTGCGGTCGATCGGCAAGAGTGTTGCCGAGCGCGATATCTGGCTCGTCACCATCAACAATGCGAAGACCGGTCCGGACACACAGAAGACCGCGATCTTCATCGACGGCAACATTCACGGCAACGAGATCCAGGCGGCGGAGACGGTGCTGTACACCGCGTGGTACCTCACCAAGAGCTACGGGCGCATCGAGAAGCTGACAAAGCTCATCGACGAGCGGGCGTTCTATCTCGTGCCGATGGAGAACCCCGACGGCCGCGACACCTGGTTCAACCAGCCCGCCACGCCGCACTATCTGCGAGGCGGCGTCAAGCCGACGGACAACGACTACGACGGTCTCTACGACGAGGACCCCCCCGACGATCTGGACGGCGACGGCCACATCACCAGGATGTGGAAGCAGGACCCGCTGGGCCGCTACGAGCGAGACCCCGACGACGACCGGTTCTTCAGGCGGGTGGACAACGACAAGCCGCCGGGCGGCTGGACGCCGGTCGGCCAGGAGGGGATCGACAACGACGGCGACGGCCAGATCAACGAGGACGGCCCCGGCGGCTACGACCCCAACCGGAACTGGCCGAGCGACTGGCAGCCGAACTACATCCAGTTCGGCGCGGGCGACTACCCGTTCAGTCTTCCGGAGACGCGGGCGATCGGCGAGTTCGTGCTGGCACACCCGAACATCGCGGCATACCAGAGCTACCACAATGCCGGTGGCATGATCCTGCGCGGGCCCGGTGCCCCGTATGTCAAGTACGCCGGCGGCGACATCCGTGTCTTCAAGGAGATCCAGGAGACGGGCGAAGCACTGTTACCTTTCTACGACGCCATGGTGATTCACAGCGACCTGTACGTCGTGCACGGCGGTGAGGCGACCTGGGCGTACGAGGCCCTGGGCATCATCAGCCTCACCAACGAGTTGTGGACCGACAAGCGGATGTATG
Organism: Planctomycetota bacterium; assembly: GCA_022562915.1. GTDB lineage: Bacteria > Planctomycetota > Phycisphaerae > Phycisphaerales > SM1A02 > JADFOJ01. The sequence goes on from JADFOJ010000018.1 coordinate 22,153, forward strand.
CCACCGACGAGCGGCTTTCCACCGAGCAGCGCCGAAAGTTCCGCGACCTGCTCCAGTTCGCCGACGTCTACGTGCCCTACCACGAGTTCGACCATCCGACGCTGGGGAAGATCTTGATCGGCGGGACGAAGAAATACTCCAGCCGCGTGACGCCGCCGTGGATGCTGGAGGAGGGATGCCACCGCAACTTCGCCTTCACGATGTTCCACGCCGACGAGATGCCGATGGTCGAGTTCGGCGAGCTGCGGGTGAAGCGTCTCGGCAGCCTGTGGGAGATCACCATCGAGGTCAAGAACCGGAAGATCATCCCCACGATCCTCTCTCACGCCCGGCAGAAGAAGATCGGCGCCCGCGACGTGATCACGTGCACGCCGGGGCGGCGCGCCGAGGTCGTGGCGTCGGGGACGGTCCCGTCGCTGCTGCCCACCGCCAAGCTGGACGCGGTCGAGCGCGACCCGCAGCGGATCTTCAACGACCGCGGCATCCCCGGCCGGGGTAGCAGGCTCTACCGGTTCATCGTCTCCGGCACCGGCTCGGTGACCGTGGAGTACCGGAGCGAGAAGGGTGGGACGATCAGTCGGAAGGTGAGGTTGCGGAAAAGAAACTAACCTGTTTCTCCGTGAAGCTTCTCTTCGCCTCGACCAACCCGCACAAGGTCCGTGAGGTTCACGCGATCCTGCGGACACTCCGGATCGAGGTAATCGGCCTGGACGCGGTCGAGCACGCGGGCCGGGAACCGGTCGAGGACGGCGACACCTTCGCCGCCAACGCCAGGATCAAGGCCGTGCACTACGCCCGGGCCACGGGTCGCTGGTGCCTTGCGGACGACTCCGGGCTGGCGGTGGACGCACTCGGTGGCGCGCCGGGTGTCCGGTCGGCCCGCTACGCCGGCGTCGGCGAAGACCGGCTCGAGCGCGACCTGGCGAACAACGCCAGACTACTTCGCGAGCTGGAGGGGACCCCGCCGGCCGACCGCACCGCGCGTTTCGTCTGCTCGATGTGCCTGGCCGACGCGACTGGAACGGTGGTAGCCGAGACGAGCGGGTCGATGCAAGGCGTTATCGCTTGCGAACCCCGCGGTCACAACGGCTTCGGCTACGACCCGCTCTTCGTCCTGCCACAGTTCGGCTGCACCAGCGCCGAGTTGCCCCCCGACAAGAAGAACGTCCTCTCTCATCGCGGTGACGCCCTGAGACGGATCGCCCGGCTGATCCGCGAACTGGCCCCTCTATTCTAGCCACCGGTCGAACCACGCCGTCGCCCGTTCGATCACCAGTTGACCCTTCTCGCCGCGCATGATCGAGCGGTGGTCGGCGTCCCGGATGATGAGCAGTTCCGAGTGGCCGGCGGCCCGACGGTACAGGGCCCGGCCGTGGTCGAGCGGAACATTCGCGTCGTCCGCTCCGTGCACGAACAGGATCTGTGCGTCGGTGGCGGCCGCGGCGCGCAGCGAGTCCGCGTCGTCAGGGTCGAACCCCGCCAGGCGTCCGGCCTGATCGATGGCGGCGGCAAGCTGGATGTCGGAGATCACCACGCCCAACCATGGGGCGTACCGATCGATGTTCAGCGGGACGATCTCGCGCATCGAGGTGAACGTGGAGACCGTGACGACGGCCCGGACACGCGGATCGATTGCGGCAAGCTGGAGCGCCGCAGCGCCGCCCCAGGATGGCCCGAAGACGCCGACGGGCTCGACCCGGATCCCGTCCGCCTCCAGCGCATCGAGCACCTGGACGAGGTCGCGCGACTCCAGGACGCCGAACGATCCCCACCGGCCGCTCGACGCGCCATGGCCGCGCAGATCCACCAGCACCGCCCGGTAGCCGTGGTCCGCGAACCATCGGCCCCGACCGGCCATGTGCTGTTTCCTGCTCCAGAGGCCGTGCAGCACGAGGATCGTTCCGCGCGGCACCGGGAACGTGTCGGGTTCGACGACACGGAGTGACAGCGAGGCGGTTGGCGGTCCGACGGTCACCCGCATCGACCCGTCGATCTTGCGCCCGCGGGGCGGCTGTTCGGCGGCGCCGGGGCCCGGGTCGGACGGACCGCTCGTATGCGGCACCGTCACGATGGCCTCGGCCAGCCAGTGCCGGCCGCAGCCGGCCGGGAGAACCAATGACAGCACGAGGACGAGATTGAACCGGCAACGCAGCACGAGCGGGTTATTCGCTCCGAAGACAGCGGCCGACCGCACGTATTGTAGCGGGTGTCGTCCCGCAGCAGCCACCGACGACCGATGCACCCGCCCGGACCCAGCTCATGGCATAGGCGGCGTAGCTCTCCGGCTCGACGGCATCGGTCGCCACCCAGTTGCCGGCGTCGTCGGCGTACCCGATGTTGGCGTAGGCGATGATCCTCGTCGTGTCCGGCAGTATCGCCCGCAGATGCTCTACCTGGGTCTCGACAGCCGGTGCCGCCACGCAGTTGACGCCGACGGCCGGCGCGTCGCGCAGCTCGTCGCGGATCGTCGCGATGGGCTCACCACTCAGGAGCGTGCCCGGCGGGCCGTCGGTCTTCACACAGAAGCTGACCAGCCACCGGTCGCCGGCCAGTCGCCGGGCGGCGCTCATCGCCGCGCGTGCTTCGGTGAGGTTGTTCATCGTCTCGATGAGGATGCGGTCGACGCCGGCGTCGAGGAGCGTCCCGATGAGCTCGGTGTGCTCGCCCAGGCAAGTGTCGGCATCGGGTGCGAGCTGGGGGCTGTAGCAGTCTTCGAGCGGCGCGACGGAACCCATCACCAGTGCCGCCGGCGCGAGCTCGTCGCGGGCGGCCCGGGCGATCTCGACGGCTCGCCGTGAGAGTTCGGCGGCGCCGGGGGTGCCGGGGGTGCCGGGCTCGCGGGCGAGAGTTCGCGCGTGCGTCCGGAAGGTATTGGCGGTGATCGCACCGGCGCCGGCACGGAGATACTCGCAATGAATCTCCTTGACGACCTGCGGTGCCGTGACCAGCGCCCGCGCCGACCACAGCGGCAGCGAGACGTCCACGCCCCGCCGATCGAGTTCGGTGCCGGTCGCGCCGTCGAGCAACAGGACGTCCCGGCCGGCGGTCGGCATGGTCATTCCGGGGCCGGGGCCGGATCGTGGCGGATCGTGAGCATGGCGATTTCCGCCGGGCAGTTCACCCGCAACGGGAACCACGCGCCGATGCCGCTGGTGACGTACAGCATGCTGCCGTCGGTCTGGAACCGGCCGATCGATCTGCGGTGGGTGATGGACAGGTTCGTGTTGGGGCGTTTCTTCATGGCGATCTGTCCGCCGTGGGTATGTCCGGAGAGGGTCAGCGGGATCCCCAGGTCCGCCGCGCGGAGAAACGCCTTGGGATTGTGGGCGAGCAGCAGGTGGGGGTCGCCGCCGTCGCCGCACGCCATGTCCACGTGCCGCGCGCACAGGACCGCGGACCGGCCCCACTCGATCCCCGCGATGACCATGGCGGTGCCGCCGCGAGCAATGCTCACGGCCTCGTTGCGCAGCACGGTGATGCCCAGTTCGCGGGCGCACTGCGCCAGCCCGTCGGGGTCGTGCAGCTCATCGTGGTTGCCGAGCACCAGCAGGCAGCCCAGCGGCGCGTCGACCGCGGCCAGCGCCGCCAGGAGTTGCCCGATATCCGGGCTGTCGAGGTCGACCATGTCCCCCGTGCACGCGATGAGCTCCGGCTGCTGCGCGGCGAGGCACTCGACCACCTCCAACGCCTTGTCGATGGGCATCAGCGCACCGAGATGAAAGTCGCTGACGTGCCCGATCCGCAAGCCGTCGAAGGCCTCGGGCCATCGCGGCGACGCCATCTCGCTCTCGCGTACGACGACGCCCTGCGCCAGGTGGCGGCGAGTGATCCTTCCCCCGCTGACTCGATTCGGCCCGACGATGAACAGGAAATGCCTGATCCGCGCCCGGCGGTACTTGGGAAGGCGTCGAGTGCGTCGCCGTGTGGGACTCATGCGTGGGGCAATCCTAGGGAACAAAGGATTCAGGGAGCGAAGAGAACTAGAAGCGGATCGAGCCCGCCAGGAACATGCCCTGGAGCCCGCCGTTGAACGTGTAGCTGCCGTTGTCGGCATTGAGCTGGAGCAGGCGATAGCCGACCATCACGCCGAACACGTCGGTGAACTGAACGGTGCCGCCGACGCGGATCTGCCACATGAACCCGCCGTCGCCGCCGAGGACGGGCCCCAGCGCAGTGCTCATCCGGAACCGGAAGAGCGTGAACCCCGGCACCCGCTGCATGGGCCGGTAGTCGAGCTCCATGACCATGCCCGCGTACACGCCCAGCCACTCGCCGCCGGTGTCCACGGTCCCGGCCGTTGTGGTCACCGACTGGTCGACGTCGATGTACCGCATGCCGAACTGCGGGCTGAATCGCAGATCGGTTCCGTAGTGCCCGTCCCAGGTGCGGTTGCGAGTACCCATCTCCCGCGAATGGCCGTCGGCGAAGGGTCGCCAGACCGTCACGCTCAGTTCGGCCGCGACGGAGGTGATGTCCAACGTGGATCTGTAGGGATCGCCGTTACTCAGCACCAGGCTGCCGAAGGTGGCACCGCTGCCCATGAAGGCCCCCGTGACGCTGGTGGAGAAATCAAAGCCGCCGAACCACAACTCCCAGATCTCGTCCTTGCGGATGGCGAACTCCAGGTTGAGCGAGGCTTCGTTGGAGTCAAGGTCGAATTCGTCCTCGAGATCGATCGAGGGGCCGCCCAGTTCCACGTTGCCGACCAGCCGGGGCAGCCAGACCCCGGCGAGCAGTGTCACCTCCAGGCTCGTTGGGAGCGGCTGGAGCGGTTCGTCCGCCGCGATATCGGCAATGGCAGCACCGGGCACCTCGGTCTCCGGCGGTTCGCCCTGCAGGGCCGTTCCGGCAAGGGCCATCGAGGCCATGACAATCAGAAGTCCGCTCATCCCGGGGGTTTCCCTCAGCCGACAAGTTCCGTCGGCAGCGTACCCTCTCATCGGCCGAAAGGAGTCGAGAATGACCGCACCGGGATCACGCGGACCCCTGGAAGTGGCGCCGGGCGTGCAGATCGCCGCAGCGGACGTGCGATTCGCCTTCTCGCGCTCCGGCGGACCCGGCGGGCAGGCCGTCAACAAGCTCAGCACCCGTGCGGAACTGCGCGTGGCCGTCGACTCGATCGAGGGGTTGTCCCTGCAGGTGCGCACGCGGCTGCGGGCCCTCGCCGGACGCCGGCTCACCCAGGGTGACGAGATCATTATTGTCGCCGAGAGCGAGCGAACGCAGCTGGACAACCGGCGTGCGTGCGTGGACCGGCTGCGGGCGCTCGTGGCCGATGCGCTGGCGGTGCCCAAGCCCCGCCGGCCGACCCGGCCCTCGCGCGGCACCGTCGAGAGGCGGCTCGATGCCAAGAGGCGAACGGGCGTCAGGAAACAGCGGCGTCGCAAACCCGACGAGGAGTAGCCCGTGAGGCGTGCTTACGCCACCGACATGAACTGCTCGAGATACCGGATCGTCTCGACCTGGCCGTCGTGATCGGCCTTGTTGAGATCGCCGATGGAGATCATCCCCACGACACGCCTGCGATGCAGGACCGGCAGGTGGCGGATTCGTTTCCGACGCATCACGGACCGGATCTCGTCGAGCCTCGTATGCGGCGCGGCGAAGGCGACCTTGCGTGTCATCACCTTGTCCAGCGTGGTCGTGGCGACCGAGCGCTGCTCGGCGACGATGCGCCGCAGGATGTCGCGCTCGGTGAAGATCCCAACCAACCGGTTGCGGTCGATCACCAGCACGGAGCCGATGTGCCGGTCATTCATGAGTTGTGCGGCTTCGAGCACCGTGGCGGTCGACGGGAGCGACGCCACGGATGCGCCCTTGAGTGCGATGAGTTGCTCTGCGGTGGCCATGGCCGCGCCTCCTTGCAAATGGCCTTCCCCTCCTCAATCCAAGTTCCCTTAAACAGAGGCGGAACGCAATACCTCGTGGGCGGAAAACGCAATTCGTTTTTTTTGTCACAAAGTCCGGGTGTGCGCTGCTTACCGAGTTCCGCAGGCTTAACAGGTACGGAGCTACTCGAGGCGAACCCGGCCGGAGCCCTTGACGATTCGCCCGATGGCGAAGGCATTCTCACCGAGAGCCCGGAGCTGGTTGGCGACCGAGTCGGCGAAAGTCGGCCGCACGATCAGCACGTAGCCGACGCCCATATTGAAGACGCGGCGCATTTCCCGGTGGTCGATATCGCCGCGCCGCCGGAGAAGCTCGAACACGCCGGGCACGGTCCACGTGCCGGCGTCGAGCAGCGCGTCGACGTCCGGTGGCAGTACCCGGGCCAGGTTGCTCGCGAGCCCGCCGCCGGTGATGTGCGCCATCCCCGAAACGATGCGTTTGACCTTGTACCGTCGAAGCAGGGTCACGATGGACCGGGCGTAGATACGGGTGGGCTCCAGAAGCACTTCGCCGAGAATGCCGCCGTCCAGTTCGTCGTACGTCGAACCGAGGTCCAGATCGCACTCGTCGATGATCCGGTTCACCAGCGTGAAGCCGTTGGAGTGCACCCCGGAAGAGGCCAGGCCGATGACGACGTCCCCGGTTTCGACGCGCATCGGGTCGATCGCCCGCCGCAGCGGCACCACCCCCACCCCGAAGCCCGCGAGGTCGAAGTCGCCCTCGGCGTAGATGTCCGGCATCTCGGCGGTCTCGCCGCCGAGCAGTGCGCAGCCGGCGATCTCGCAGCCCCTGGCGACGCCCTCGACGATCTCGGCGGTGTGCGTGGGGTCGTTGCGGTGCAGGCCGAGGTAATCCAGGAAGAACAGCGGCTCCGCGCCCTGCACGATGAGGTCGTTGATGTTCATCGCGACGCAGTCGATGCCGACGGTGTTGTACACGCCCATCTTGATGGCCAGCCGGATCTTGGTGCCGACGCCGTCGGCGCACGCGACGAGGACCGGGTCGCGGTAGTTCCGCCTGAAGAGCTTCTCGTTGTAGTCGAGGCGGAACATCCCCGCGAAGCCGCCGTGGGCGCCGAAGACGCGCGGACCGTGGGTCCGCCTCATCGAACTCTTGATGAGGTCGACGATCTGCTCGGCGGCGTCGATGTCAACGCCGGCGTCGGCGTAGGTAAGGGACTTTCCCGTCGGTCCGGCCGCCGTGGTCATGCACGCAGTGTATCGGGCAGAAGGTACGGAGGCACGGAGGCACGGAGGGCCTGCCACATCCTGCCGGCGAGGCCGGCATCCATCTGTGCGCGCAGACGCCAACCTGTGCGGCTTGCAATCCGTCGGCGCTGCCCCGTTGACTCCGGGCCGGTGATTCCGCAGAATGGCATCATGGTCCCGAAAAACCGAATTCCGACGCATCCCGGTGAGATCCTCATCGAGGAATTCCTCTCTCCTCTTGGCATCACCCAGGTACAGCTCGCGGCGCACATCGGGGTTCCGGTGCAGCGTGTGAACGAGATCGTCCGTGGTAAGCGAGGGATAACGCCGGAGACTGCCTGGTTGCTGGGCCAGGCCCTTGGTACGACGCCGCAGTTCTGGGTTAATCTGCAAAGCAACTACGAACTCGCGATTGCGAAGCCGCGGAAACGGGTTGGGCGACTCAAGAGAGCGAGTTAGCCCTCTATATGATGGCCGCCCAACCAGGCGTTTTGTCGCTTCGTCGCTCCGTCGCTATTCTCCAGCCATGTCAATCCTCGTCGACGGCGGCACGTTGGTGATCTGCCAGGGCATCACCGGGAGCTTCGGTGCACTGCACACGGCCGGGTGCCTGGAGTACGGCACGAAGATGGTCGGCGGCGTCACGCCCGGCAAGGGCGGGCTCCAGGACGGCAACGGGCTGCCCATCTTCGATACCGTGGCCGATGCGGTCGCCGCCACCGGTGCGACCGCCACGATGATCTTCGTGCCGCCGGCCTTCTCCGCCGACGCGATCCTCGAGGCCGCCGCCGCGGGCATCGCCGTCATCTGCGCGATCACCGAGGGCATTCCCACGCAGGACATGATCCGGGTCCGCGCGGCGCTGGTCGATTTTCCCGGCGCGATGGTCGTGGGCCCGAACTGTCCCGGGGTGATCTCCCCCGGCCGGCGCGTTTCCGGCGAGGGCGCATCGGCCCGGTACGAGGACGGCTGCAAGATCGGCATCATGCCCGGCTACATTCACATGTCCAGGCAGGATGCCTCGACCGGCAAGGCCGTCGGCGTGATCAGCCGGTCGGGCACGCTCACCTACGAGGCGGTGTGGCAGTGCTCCAACCTGGGCATCGGCCAGACGACCTGCGTCGGTATCGGCGGCGATCCGATCCGCGGGCTCGGCTTCATCGAGCTGCTGGAGTTGTTCGAGCAGGACGAGCAGACCGACGGCGTCGTCCTGATCGGAGAGATCGGCGGCTCCGACGAGACCGATGCCGGGCGGTGGATCGAGCAGAACATGTCCAAGCCGGTCGCGGCATTCATCGCCGGCCGCACCGCGCCGCCCGGCAAACGCATGGGCCACGCCGGCGCGATCATCGGCGGCACCGACGACACCGCCCAGGCGAAGATGGACGCTCTGCGCAGCTGCGGCGTGCACGTCGCCGAGAGCCCCGCCGAGATCGGCTCGACCATGGCCGCGGCGCTGGGGTAAAGGGGACTGATTCAAGGGGACAGATCTATTTGTTACAGGGGGCTGCCCCCTGTAACAAATAGATCTGTCCCCTTGAATCTGTTCGCGGCGTCACGGTTCGCAGGAAACTGTCAGGATGCCGTCGCCGCCGATGCGGGCCGCGCCGCTGGGGTGATTCCGTCCTCTCTCTACCCGGACCTCACCGCGGTGCCGAGGAGGACTGCATGGGGGAAGGCATAGCTCGCTCCGTCCCGGTAGGACTCCAGGTTCTCGCGCGCGGTGACCTCGATCTTCTGCTGCACGTCCTGCGGCAGGGCTGCGATGTTGCCCCACTCCAGGAAAGCCTGGAGTACGGGATCGACGGAATCGCTCCGCCACAGAATGTCGTGGGTCTCGACGTGCAGGTCGCTGAGGCCGCTCGCGTTCAATGGCGCCGCGTAGGCGCTTCGATCGGCGCCGAACAAGGGCCCATGGGGCAATTCGTCCGAATCATGATGTGCGGCGACGGCCTCGAAGAATGCGCCGATGCTGCTCTGAGCCTCGGGCCGCTCGAACACCACGAATGCAAAGGAGCCGCCCGGCTCGAGCACGCGGTAGACCTCGCGGAAGACCACATCGGGCCGCGCCAGATGATGGATGACGAAGTTGCTCACGACCGCCTCGAAGCTCGCGTCATCGAAGGGGAGCTGCTCGGCATCGGCTTCCAGAAACGTCGCTTGGGGATAGTGCCGGTGAGCGACCTCGACCATCCTCGCGGAGAAGTCGATGCCCGTGACTGCGGCGCCGGCCTCGGCGAGCGCGCCGGCAACGTGCCCCGGCCCGGAGCCGATGTCGAGCACCGTGCTCCCCGGTTGGATGTTGGCCGCATCCCGCAGCAGCGATATGGTCTCGCGCGTCAGGCCGGCGAAGTGATCGAGATACGTCGCCGCGCACCGCGTCCACGTCTCGTGTTCGTACCGGTGCACCACATCCGCATCGATTGGGCTGTCCATGGCCGAGCTCCTCCTGCTCCCGCTCGGAGCCTGATCACATGCCGGCAGGATAGCGAGAAGAGTGCCTGATGAACTGAGATGACGCCCCCTTTACCCCGGCATCAGCTTCCGGAGGCGCTTGCGGTACCGGGGGTTCCGGGTGCGGTCGATCTCGCGCTGGATGGCGGCGCGGGTGTGGGCGGCTCCGAACTGTGCCGTCAGGTACGGCGCGAGACGTTCGAGGTCCGCGTGGCCCTGGCACGATCGGATGTTGTGTTCCAGCAGCAGCAGCGTCTGCTCGTCGACGCTGCGCAATCGCGGCGTGAGCATGTGCCAGAGCATGTCGACGGCAAAGTCGTCGGGGTCCGGGATGGCTTCGGCCGCCCGGATCGTCGCCGTCGCGAGACCCATGCGAAACAGCGGCCCGATGGATCGGGGCGCGGCCGCGTCGCCCAGGCCGTGCTGCTCCGCCAGTTGCCAGAACCTGATCGCGATCGCGTCGCGGCCGAGCAGGTCCAGTGTGGCCATCGCCTCGGCGATCGTTTCGCCGGTGGGGTCCTCGGCGGCGCGGCGCATGAGTACCTTGACGTGCTCCTTGAGATCGAGCCCGTCGAACTCGGCCGGCGCGGGCGCCCGCGCGACCTCGCCGAGTACCGGCGGCCGGCAGATCATCAGGGGGTCGCCGAGCGTATTGATCTTCCAGGCTCCTGCGCCGTCCCACTTCCGGCCCGCGATGAGGAACGGGACGAGGTTGACACACCGGTCGACGAAGAACTTCGGTGGGATGAACGCCGACAGCATCGGCTCGTCCACCGAGCCGATGTACGCGTAGACGCCGTGTGCCAGCCACTGGCCGCCGATGGTGTCGAGGTTGGCCGGAGCCTTCAGCGAGAAGCTGTGGATCAAGTGCAGCGCCATCGGCACGTTCAGTATCGGGACGTCGCCGCAGTACGCGTGCTCGTCGGAGAGCACGAAGTGGTCGGCGTTGCCGCCGCTGTTCATCACGAGCACGTCGGTCGTGAAGCCCCGTGGCAGGAGGTTCAGCCACGCATGGCGGGTCGTGTCGGGGATGTCGTGCGTCGTTACCTTGAAGCCGCGGGCGGGGAGCATCGCCGATGCCTCGCGCAACCCGTAGACGCGCCGGACGGCTTCGTCGCTGTAGGTGTTGTAGAGTTCGAACGCGCTGCGCTGGAGAAACAGGGAGCACATCGCGGTGTACGCACAGCGGACCTCGTCGCCGAAGATCCAGCCGGTGAAGGCGTAGCGGCGCCCCCCGCCCCCCCCGCCCCCCCCGGCGACCCGGCCAAGCAGGTCGGTGACGGCGCGGATATCCACGGTGCCGGGGTTCGCCGCCATGTTCACGCGCCCGCCGACATCGCGGCACAGCGTGATGGTGTCGATCGCATCGCCCAGATTGGCGTACGGGTAGCCCGTCTCGCGGACAAGCCCGTCGACCGCTTCCCGGAGGCTTGCGAAGCGTTCGGCGGCGAGCACCTGGTTGGGTCTGCCGAAGGGCTCATCCAGCCAGGCGAGGGGTTGCCCGCGGCCCGCCGCCAGCGCGACCGCCGCGGTCCACGCCGGGTCGTTCATGGAGGTGATGACCACGCCCGGCGGCGTGTGGCCGGCGCGCCGCAAGACGTCGGGTATCGATTCCCCCAGCGGGTCGCCGCCCCAGGCAGTCTTGACGACGGCCTCCAGTTCGCTGCGGGACACCCCAGCGGGGCCGTCAGGGGAACGCTCCACGGGTTGTCGGCGAACGACCTGCGATGGCTGGAACCGCCGGATGAACATCGCGGCGTAGTGGTGGTCCTCGAACAGAACGGGCCATCGCCCCGCGGGTGACCAGCGAGCAAGCTCATCGACGTACGTTGCCCCGTCGGGGACGAGCACCACGCGGTCGACCAGCGGCCATGCGCGGCGGACCTGCTCGACGCGCATGCCCAGGGCGATCGACCACGGGACTGGTTGCTGCCGCGGTGTCGTCTCGGCCGGGCCGAGTTGGGCGCGAACCGGCGGCCCCGCCAGGATTCCCAGTACGGCGACCAGCTCGATCAGATGACGGTGCACGGCGAACATCGATCGACTGTACCTGCTCAGAGCGTGTGGGGTTGGCGTAACGGGTTGAGCGAGACGTTGTCGCGCCCGGGAATCAGCAGGTCCGCGATCTCGATCGCCTCCGCGAAGGACTCCTGCGCCTGCTCGATGTTGTGGCAGTTGGGCAGGACCCTGCCCTGCTCGATGTGTTCCCGGGTCGCCACGGCGTTGCCGCAGATGAGCACCGTCGCCGCCGGCGACGGCCCACGCCGAGACCGGGTGACATCCCCATCTCCAAGCACTGTAGAATGAACCCTGAGTCAATCGCATTGATGATCGACACTCTCAAGAAAAACCGAGCCGAACTGAAGGAACTCTGCCGCCGCTATCGCGTGCGGCGGTTGGACGTGTTCGGATCAGCGGCCACGAGCCGGGGGTTTGATCCGCAGCGCAGCGATCTGGATTTCCTCGTCGAATTCGAGCCGGACCAGGATCTCGGTCCGTGGCTGACCCATTATTTCGAGTTTCAACAGGAACTCCAGAGGTTGTTCGGTCACTCCGTCGACCTGGTGATGGCGTCCGCTCTGAAGAATCCATTCTTCGTCCGCGAGGTCAACCGCACGCGCGAGCCGTTGTATGCAGCCTAAAACGCCCAAGCTTCTGGACGACGTCCGCGACGCGGCCGCGTTCATCTGCCGATCCACGGATGGCAAGACGGTGGACGACTACCGTGGAGATCGTCTGCTGCGACATGCTGTGGAACGGAACTTCGAGATCATCGGCGAGGCGGTCAAACGATTGTTGGAGCATGATCCACAGGTGGCCGCGCAGATCGGTAACTACGCTCAGATCATCAGCTTTCGCAATGTCCTCATCCACGGGTATGACCTGATCGACGATCAACAGGTCTGGCAGGTGATTCAAGACGACCTGCGGGTGCTCATTGCCGCCGTGGAAGGATTGCTCTCCGAGCGGGACGGTGGGGAGCCGTCATCGTGAACAATCGCGCCCTCACCGTTTCCCGCGCGTGCCCATCAAGGGAGAGACCGCGCAACACACCTCGACGCAGTGTGCGGGAGGTCGATGATCACCAGGCCACCGGTGATTGCCGAGGCGCGCCGCCCGAGTACCTCCGGTAGGGTCCGCCGTATGTGTGCGGACCGGGACCAGGCGCCGCATCGGCGTCATCCCATCGGTGGGTCCGTGGCCCCACACGTGAATGGCGGGTGTCCCTGGCAACAACGTTCTCCGGGGGAGGAATCGAAAATCGGGGATTGGACACCCGGGGTCTGGTTGCGGTTGGTGACGGCATCTGCGCCGGACACGGTCTGTTCACGGAGTCAATGACCCCGATCCTCAACCTGGGCCTTGGGATCATGCGAGCCCCTGTTGCAGGTACTGTTCTGCCTGGCGACCGATCGCCAGCAGCGCCAGGTCGAGCGGCAGGGTGCCGATCCCGTCAGGATTGTCCTCGGGTCTTGTTGCTGTCGCCGTCGGCGCCACGAGGAAACAGTGATCACGGAAGCGAGGGAACTGCTCGCGGAAGCGAATGAGTGCCCTCCGCGAGTGCCTTGTCGACGAGCAGAGTTCGAAGGCGACTGGGGACGTGGGATGGTCGTACACCAGGTCAACCTCGTCCCGACCATCGCGCCAGTGATACACCTGTACGTGACTCTGCCGGCTCAGCGCATGCAGATGGCCTGCAACGAGATTCTCCATCAACAGGCCCATCTCGGCAGGGTCACTCAGTGGAGCGATGCCGCGCTGGAGCGCCGCATTTCGCACGGCCCCATCAACGAAGTACAGCTTTCGTCCCCGCCTTTGGCGCGTCTCTTCACTGCCGGCGTAGTTCGGTAGTGTGAACACAAGAAACGCCTGAGACAGGTACGACAGGTATTTGTCGAATGTCGGCTGTGACAAACCGTTGATGCTTCTGCAGATGCTACTTGGTGAGAGTATTCCCGTGACCTGGCCTGCCAGTGTGTACAAGACGCGTTCGAGCACCATCGGGTTGTCGATGCCGAACGCCTGGGGAATGTCCTTGTAGATCGCACGCTCGACAGCGTCAGTACGGAGCGTCCGCTGAGAGTGCAGGAGAACGAACTGCTCGTCTGCGTTGATATCGCGGACAAACCCAAGTATCAGCTCCGGGAAGCCGCCGGTCAGGATGAACATGCGGCGCATCGAGTCAAGATCCGGTAGCCGGACATTGCTGTCCAGGCAAGCGTCAAGTGTGTGCGCGAGTACGTTCTCGATGGGGAGGTGAACGGATTGGTTCAGCAGGTCCAAGAATTCGGAGAAGAGATACGGCGCGAGGTACTGCTCATCCCAGCGGCCGACACCGCTCTCTGTTCGTCGGCCTCTGAACACGGCGGTCGAACTGGACGAGCCGGCGACCTGGATCGGCCATTGCTCGTCATGGAATGTCTTGAGCCACTGGTCCCATCGCTCGGCGTATGTCAGTTCGTCCAGGAAAATGAAGCACCGAGAATCAGAGGCGTCACCACCGAACGAGATCACGGTTCTCACCAATTCGCCGAGATCGATGTCCATCAACAGGGGGTGATCCAACCGCAGCCACCACACGCGGTGCGGGGCGATGCCATCATTAATCAGGTGCTGGACGCTTTGATAGAGACATGTCGTCTTGCCGACGCGTCGTGGTCCGAGAACAAGCTGGAATCGCCGGGGTTCGTTGCTCTTCAGCCTGCGCCAGAGGTCAGATCCGAGCGGACGCTCGACATCCATCGCCAGCGCTTTGGGGACCTTGCCATCGGTGTGCCAGGGGTTCTGCTCCCGGAAGACCTGCCGATAATCCTCGGATCGAGGCGTCCAGGTTGGTGATCTTCGGCGAGCCATCAGTGAAGTCTATTCGCTTGGCTTATTCGGCCAATAACATTAGCCAGCTTTATGTAATAACGCCATTAGGTATCATCGGTGGCGAACGGCGTGCCTTGTTCAGGGCGGCCATCGCCCGCCGAGCGACCAGCTCGATCAGATGACGGTGCACGGCGAACATCGATCGGCCGTACCTGCTCAGAGCGTGTGGGGTTGGCGTAACGGGTTGAGCGAGACGTTGTCGCGCCCGGGAATCAGCAGATCCGCGATCTCGATCGCCTCCGCGAAGGACTCCTGCGCCTGCTCGATGTTGTGGCAGGTCGGCAGGACCTTGCCCTGCTCCAGGTGTTCGCGGGTCGCCACGGCGTCGCCGCAGATGAGCACCGTCGCCCGCGGCTGCGACAGCAGCAGTCCGCAGCAGCCCGGCGTCACGCCCGGCAGGGGGAAGAGATCGACACCGTCCGCCAGGCGGTCCGGGGCGGGTCTGCAACGCCGGAGGATGGCGAGATCGTTGCCGAGAAAACCGGCCAGTTCGGCGTCGCCGCCGGCGACGGCCTCTTCGTGCTGCGCGGCAAGGTCCGCTTTGGCCCAGGTGAGCTCGCTCTCGGCGACGAGCCACCGGGCATTCTCAAAGACCGCCAGCGCCCGGCGGTGTTCGCGCCCGGCCGTGGTGAGAAAGACGTGCGTGACCTGGTCGGCCCTCACCGGCGACCGCTCACCGAGACGCGCCAGCAGCGCCGCCGGAGGCAGTGACGGATCCACCAGGATGTTCGCCGAGCCCGTGCTGACGAGCGTCGTCGTCGCATGCCCGGTGCGGACCTCGACGTGCTCTTCGCCCCACAGGGGATGAGCCGCCAGCGTCCCGATCGAAATAACCCGGTAGTCCACGCCACGGTCCCTGTGCCCTGAGGGGCTTGTTGCTACTCCACCAACTGGTCCTGCGCCAGCCGCCCCAGCGGATTCGATGGATCGTTCCGCTTGATCCTGAGGTGCTCGATCACGATGGCGGGAACGATGCCCTCCAGGCCGTCAAGGGAACCGCCCAGGGCGGCGATCTGCTTGATGAGACTGGAGCTGGTGTAGGCGAAACTCTCGCTGGGAACGACGAAGACGGTCTCGATTCCGGCAACCTTGCGGTTGGTGATGGCAAGCTGGCACTCGTTGGCGAGGTCCGTCATGTTGCGAATGCCTCGCAGGATGGCGGTGGCGTTGACGCTGCGGGCGAAGTCGACGGTCAGCCCGGTGTAGTGCTCGACCTGGACCGGGCAGCCGTCCGGTTCCTCGGTGGTCATCTCGGCGACGAGCGTCGTGGCCATCTGGACGCGTTCCTGGAAGCTGAAGAGGGCCGGCTTTTCCGGATTGTCGCCGATGCCGAGGATCAGCCGGTCAAAGAGGCCCCTGGCTCGGCGCAGCACGTCGAGGTGGCCGAGGGTTATCGGGTCGAAGGATCCGGCGTACAGCGCCAGGTGGATACGGGCGGCGGCCATGGGAGGCGATTGTATGGACCTGCGCGAGGTGCGGGTGGATCCCGCGGTCGACCCAACCTTGGCAGATGGAACCGCGTCGCGCGAATCCGGCTGCCGGCAGTTGCGTCGGGGTCATTGAATTGGATGCTTGCGGTAATGGGTGGCCACAAGCCCTGGATCGGCCCCGGATCGGTTTGCCTCCCCGTTCGGGGCCATTTCACCCCAAGCCGCGGCATTGTGTGGTTTGGCAATAAGACGGCTCCGTCATCTGACGGAGCCGTTCTTTGTTTTGGTGGCACGGTTGAGCGAGCGAAGCTCGCTCGGCCGTGGAGCGACGTCCAACCACGCGCGGGTCCGCCTCCGACGGACTCATTCGATCGCGCCACCCAGCCCCGCCGTCTGCAGGATGATCTTCAGGTTGTCACCGAAGACGAAGTTGTGTTCCGGCAGGTCCAGGCCCGCCATGTTCCGGTCCGCGTGGCTGAACAGCAGATCGATGTGTCCGATCACCTCCCACCGCCCGGAGCCGGGCTCGGTGCGGCTCACCACGCCCGCGGTGCCGGCGCCGCTGTCGTCGATGTGCTGCAACTCGGCTTCGAACCGGATCGTCTGACCGGGAAAGACGTCGGCGTCCAGGCCGGCCCGACCGATCTTGGCGAGGATGACCTTCTCCTTGAAGTCACGGGTCGATCCCACCAGGATTCCCGCCGTCTGGGCCATCCCCTCGATGATCAGAGAGGCCGGGCACACCGGCAACGCAGGCAGGTCGTCCGTGGCTGCAAAGTGTTCGTGCAGATGCTCCTCGGCGAGTGAGACGTTCTTGATCGCGACCATGCGCGTGCCGGGCACCAGCTCGATGATCTGGTCAATCCACATCCAGCGCATGGAATCGATTCCCCAACGAGGTCACTTCGCCAGCTTGCGCGCGACGAAGTCGACGATCGATGTGACCGTGATCGTGGCGGCGACCTTGTCGATGTCCCGATCATGCTCGAAATCCGAGAAGTCCACGTGCGGCATCGTCTCCTTGAGCATCTCCATGCCCGCGTCGGTGAAGGTGCCGTCCTGGACCCAGTCGGGGTTCTCCAGGAGGTTCATCGGGAACAGTTCACCCTGCTCGATCTTGAACGGCTTGTCCTGGGTGGAGAAGGCCTTCTCCAGTCGAAAGACGATGTCGAGAAAGTCGATCGATTCCGCCTGGAGGTCGGCTGTCAGCGACGCTTCGGGCGTGACCTCCTCGGTATCGACAACCAACGCCTCGATGAGGACTTCGCGAACATCTTCGAGAATCTCGTCGTGTGTCAGCACGGCGCTGTCGGGCATCGGATAGTCTCCTGCAGCCTACGGAGGCGTGTTGCGAATCGGACGCATGGTAAACCGTCCGGAGACGGCTGTCTCGTCCGAGCGTTCGGTATCGTGTCGCAGGACCCGACCCGTGCCACGGCAGACGTACTCGCCGTCGCCGGTGTCCGACTTCAACGTGACCTCGACCAGCAGGGCCTCACCCGGCCGGACGAAGCTGCCGAACTTGAGGCCTCTGACCTCCCCCAGCACGAGCCGCGGATCGCCGCGGTCCGCGAGCATTCGCCTGGCCGCCTGGACCATTGCCTCGACCATCAGGACCCCCGGAAGCACGGGGAACGTCGGGAAGTGGTCGGCGAGGTACTCCTCGGTGAGGCTCACCTGCTTGATCGCCACGATGCGGTCGGGCGACTGTTCGAGGACCGTGTCGATGAGATGAAATTTCATGGCAGGTGGCTGTCTGGCAAGAGTAGTTTGGAGCACCCTTCGCGGCAACTGCGCGCGGTCTGAAGCCCCGTCCGGAATCCTGTCCGGGGCCCGCCGAACAAGCCGATAGAGGGTCTTCCCAATGGGTCGCAAAGCTATCCGTGTGCGCAATGACGAGGAGCTGACCACCGCGACGCTCATACGACGAGTGTCGTGGGTCGCGGCGGCGGGGCTGTGGCTCTTTCTGGTCACGGCCCTGGCGAGCTTCGCCCTGGCCGATTGGCCTTCATACGCGGTGGCCGTTCAGAACGACCCGCCGCGCAATCTTTGCGGGCCGGTCGGCGCGCTGATCGCGTGGTGGAGTTACTCCGTCGTGGGCGTGGGCGCGTGGGTGATCCTGGCCGGGGCTGCCGGGTACCTGGGGCTCACCGCGGCGGGGAGGCGCGTCGGGCATCCGGTCGTGCGGGCCGCCGGGCTCCTGATCATGGCCCTGGCGGTGTCGAGTTTTCACGGCCTGCTGGCCGCGCGTTTCGAATCGGTGTCGGCAGTGGTGCCGGCCGCACCGGGAGGACTGCTCGCCTTTGCCGTGGTGACCGAGTTGACCGGCCGGTTCAGCAACGTGGGGACGCTGCTGCTGGTGACCGCCGGTTTCGCCGTGGGAGCCGTGGTCGCGGTGGATCGGCTGGTGCTGGCGATTCCGGAGGTTCTTGCGGCGTTGGTTGCGGCGATCGTTCGGCCGGCTCGAAGCGTGCGCCGGATGCTGGCGCTGCGCCCCGAGACCCGGCGCCGCCCGGCACGCACGGCGAAGGTCGCGTACGAGGCAGACGAGGTCGAGGACGAGGACGAGCACGAGCAGTACGAAGACCAGGACAAGTACGAAGACGAGCCGGAGACCGAGACCGAGCAGCCGCGGCGACGGCTCCAGCCAGACGAACTCCGTGCCAAGATCGCGAAACTGCCCGTGCGGCTCTCGTCCAATCGCAAGGCAGTGGCCAGGGACGAGGACATACCGCGCGAGGCGAGCTTCGAGGGCTACGAGTTCCCGTCGCTGGACCTGCTGCCGGACCCGCAGTCCAACTACTCGGAGAAGATGGAAGCCTTCGTTCGCAAGCAGGCCGCACTGCTCGAGGAGGCGTTGTCCACCTACCACATCGCCGGTGAGGTGGTGGCGATCGAGTCGGGGCCGGTGGTGACGCTCTACTCCGTGCAACTGGAGCCGGGGACGAAGGTCGCCAAGATCCAGGCGGTCGCGAGCGACGTGGCCCGGGCGCTGCGGGCGCAGAACATCCGCATCGTCCCCAACATGGTCGGCAAGACCAGCGTGGGGATCGAGGTTCCCAATCTCTATAAGGAACGGGTCAGGCTCAAGGAGCTCATGAGCGGCGGGCACGCCGAGGGCATGGTCCTGCCCATGTTCCTGGGCAAGGACGCCTCCGGCGAGCCGCTCGTGGCGGACCTCACCCGCATGCCGCACATGCTCATCGCCGGCACGACCGGCTCCGGCAAGAGCGTGTGCATGAACTCGATCATCATGAGCTGGCTGTACACGAAGAGGCCCGACGAGCTGAAGCTCATCCTGGTCGACCCCAAGATGGTCGAGCTGAGCCTGTTCCAGAACATCCCCCACCTCATGTGCCCGGTGATCACGGATACCTCCAAGGCAGTGGCCGTTATCGAGTGGGGCGTGCGCCGGATGGAGGAGCGGTACGCGATGCTCAGCGAAGCGTCGGTGCGCGACATCGGTTCGTACAACGAGCTCTCCGAGGATGAACTCAACGAACGATTCGATGCCGTGACCGACGCCGAGAAAGCCCGGGTGCCGAAGAAGCTCCCCCACATCGTGTTCATCATCGATGAGCTGGCCGACCTCATCATGCAGCACGGCGAGGTCGAGCGTCTCATCGTTCGCATCGCCCAGAAGGCCCGCGCCGTGGGCATTCACCTCATGTTCGCCACCCAGCGCCCGCAGGCCAACGTGGTGACGGGGCTCATCAAGTCGAACATGCCCTGCCGGATCAGCTTCAAGGTCGCCAGCGGCATGGACAGCCGGATCGTCCTCGACCACAAGGGGGCGGAGCTCCTGCTGGGCCAGGGCGACATGCTCTACCTGTCACCGCACACCTCGCAATTGATTCGCGCGCAGGGAACGCTCGTGACGGACCCGGAGATCCGCCGGGTGACGAAGTTCCTGGCCGGGGTCGCCCAGCCTACCTACGAGAAGTCACTGCTGACGATTCGTCCCGGTGATGACTCCGACGGCCTTGAGGCCTCGGAGCGTGACGAACTCTTCGACGAGGCCGTGCGCACCATGATCGAAAGCGGTCGCGGTTCGGTGTCGCTCCTGCAGCGGCGTCTCGGCATCGGCTACAGCCGCTCCAGCCGCCTCGTGGACCAGATGGCCCGGGCGGGCATCCTCGGCGATCACAAGGGGTCGGTGGCGCGGGAGGTGCTCATCACGCTCGACGAGTGGCAGCAGATGCACACGATGGAGGAAGCGGCCGAGGCCGACGGAGACGGCGAGCACGACGCCGACGCCCCGATCATCGAGACGACCGGCCGGGGCGTCGCCGTCACGTCCGCCGAGGGCGATTGAGGGGCACCTCGCCACATTCGCCCTTTTTTTGTTGCGTTGGCCGGCCCGGACGCGATAATGAGGTATCGCGGCACGGCCTCCGTCAAGCCGGTGGAGAACCCTCCGAGTGCGACGGAGCAGCACACCGCGACGAACGCCCCGCACGGGCGGGACGGGCGATGAGCCCCTGGGGACGCTCGGGGGAAAAGGAACCCGGCGGCGAGTTTCACGCTCGTGCCGGCTGGGACAAATCCCTTGGAACGGAGGTGATCAAGTGAAACAACCATGTGACTGTACCAGCGGGCTGCACCTGTAGATTGTGCACCCGACGAGGTTTGCACACCGTGCAGCCCGATGCTGGCCAGACGAAAAAGACCCGGCGGCCGAAAGGCCGCCGGGTTGTTTATTTGAGCGCTCCGTTCGGCCTCCGGCCGACACTCGCTCTGGTACGCGACGGCGAATTCATTCGCCGTCGCTGATCGGGCGTGTGTGGTACTTCGGGCCGCCACTGGTTCGCGTACGAATCGCCGACTCCGGGTGGCACGGTTGAGTCCGCCGCAGGCGGGCTCGGCCGTGGAGCGACGTCCAATCCCACGGGCGAACTCGCTTCGCTCGCTCGACCGTGCCACCCACTCCCTCCGATACTCGACGGCGAATTCATTCGCTGGCGCTGATCGGGCGTGCGTGGTACTTCGGGCCGCCACTGGTTCGCGTGCGAATCGCCGAGTCTGTGTGGCACGGTTGAGTCCGCCGCAGGCGGGCTCGGCCGTGGAACATCGTCCAGCTCCACGGGCAACGTCGCTCTCGCTCGGTCGGCTCCGCGTGGCCGCGAACTGCGCTCCCCCCTACCCCTACCCCTTCACCCGACCCACCAGCTTGTCCGCGGCGACCTCGATGCCGCGTACCTTGGACCTCAGGGCGTCGCGGTTCGGCGCGTAGCGTTCGGCTGTCCGGAGATCCACGTAGTCTTCCTCGACGAGCCGCGAGAGGCTCTGGGTGAAGCTGTGCATGCCCTCGTGCTCGCTCGAGGCGATGATCGCGGGCATGTCCTCGTCCTCGCCCTCGCGGATCTTGTCCTGCACCGTCGGCGTATTGAGCAGCACCTCGGTGGCGGGGATACGGCCGATGTCCTTGCGGACCGAGGGCAGGAGCCTCTGCGCCATGACCGCCTTGAGGCCGTTGGCCATGGTCGACCGGATGAACGTGTGCTCGGTGGAGGGAAAGAACTCCAGCATGCGGGCGAAGCTCTGCATCGTGTCGGCGGTGTGCAACGTGACGTACACCGTGTGACCCGTTTCGGCCGCCTGCAGGCCGGCCATCATGGTCTCGCGGTCGCGCAGCTCGCCGATCATGATCACGTCCGGGTCCTGGCGGACCGCGGCCCTCAAGGCGAGTGGAAAGTCCTTGACGTCGATGCCGATCTCGCGCTGGCTGATGAAGCTCTTGTCGGGCCGGAGCAGGTACTCGACGGGGTCCTCGATCGTGATGATGTTGTATGGACGAGTGTGGTTGATGTGGTTGATCATCGCCGCCAGCGTCGTGGACTTGCCGCACCCGGTGACGCCGCAGATGACCACGAGGCCTTCGTGAGTTCTTTCCGCGACGTCGTAGTACACCTTCGGCAGGTGCAGCTCATCGAAGCTGGGAATGACCGGGTTGACCCGCCGTATCGCCGCGTGCAGGCCGCCGCCGGCCTGAAAGACGCTGCAGCGGTAGCGGGCCTCGGCGCTCTCCGTGTGTGAGAAGTCCAGACCGCCCAGCTCATGAAGCTTCTGCTTCATGTGCTCCGGAATGATCGGATCGAGCAGGTTGACCGTGTCCTCGGCGGACAGGATCGGTGCGTCGACCCGGTGCAGCGCCGCGGAGATCCGGAGCACCGGCGGCGACCCGATCTTGATATGGAGGTCCGAGGCCTCGACCTCGGTCATCTTCTGGAGGAGTTGTTGAATCGTGATAAGTCCGGGCATGTCCGTTGTTCCTCTGATCGTGCTCGGCGCGACGGAGACCGTGGGTATTGTAGGATGAGCGGATGTCGCTGAGGGATGATGTCGAGACATATCTCCAACAGGCCGAGGAGATTCGCCGGGGCGGCGGAGAGAAAGGTGTCGCCCGCCAGCATCGCCTCGGCCGGCTCACCGCGCGCGAGCGGATCGACAGGCTGCTGGACACCGGCGCCGACAGCTTTGAGTGCGGCCTCTTCGCCGCGTGGAACATGTACCGGGAGTACGGCGGGGCGCCCGCGGCCGGTGTGATCACCACGATCGGCCAGGTCGGCGGCAAGCTCTGCATGATCATCGCCAACGACGCCACCGTCAAGGCTGGTGCGTTCTTCCCCATGACCTGCAAGAAGTTCATTCGCGCCCAGATGATCGCCGAGCGGGCCCGGCTGCCGCTGATCTACGTGGTGGACTCCGCCGGCGTCTTCCTGCCGCTGCAGGAGGACGTCTTCCCGGACACCGACGACTTCGGGCGCATCTTCCGGAACAACGCGGTCCTCTCGGCGGCCGGCATCACGCAGATCGCGGCGATCATGGGCAACTGCGTCGCCGGCGGCGGCTACCTCCCGGTGCTCTGCGACACGGTGCTCATGACCGAAGGAAGCGGCCTCTACCTCGCGGGGCCCGCGCTCGTAAAGGCAGCCATCGGCCAGGAGGTGGACAGCGAGGAACTCGGCGGCGCCGCCATGCACGCGCAGATATCGGGCACGATCGACTTCCGCGAGCCGGACGACGAAGCGTGCATCGCGCGGCTCCAGGCGATCATCCACGCCGACAACTCGGTGGGCCCGATCGGCGAGCCGCCCTTCGAGGCGATCGCCCCCAGGCGCAAGCCGGAGACGATCTATGACATCGTCGGGCTGGATGCCGGCGGGCAGTACGACATGATCGAACTCCTGGAGTGTGTCGTCGACGACGAGAGCTTCAACGAGTACAAGGCCGAGTACGGCCGTTCGATCGTGTGCGCGTACGCCCGCATCGACGGCCGGCCGTGCGGGATCGTGGCCAACCAGCGCATCCTCACGGAGAAGACGATGCCCGGCGGCGCCACGGGCCCGTCCAGCGCCGTCAACATGCCTGCGGTCATCTACACCGACTCGGCGGAGAAGGCCGCGCGGTTCATCATGGATTGCAACCAGAAACGAATCCCGATCGTGTTCTTCCACGACACCACCGGGTTCATGGTCGGCCGCGACAGCGAGCAGGCGGGGATCATCAAGGCCGGGGCCAAGCTGGTGAACGCCATGAGCAACTGCATCGTGCCGAAGATCGCGATCATCATCGGCGGCAGCTACGGCGCCGGCAACTACGCGATGTGCGGTCGCGCGTTCGATCCGCTGTTCACGCTCGCCTGGCCGGGCGCCCGGTGCTCGGTCATGGGTGCGGCCCAGGCAGCCGGGACGCTGATGCAGATCGACGATGCCGCCCGTGAGCGTCGAGGCGAGCCGGTCGATCCGCAGGAGCGCAAAAACCTGCTCGCCGCCATCACCGCGTCCTACGACGAGCAGCAGGACATACGCTACGGGGCGGCCCGCGGCTGGGTCGACAGGATCATCGAGCCGCACCGGACCCGTGAAGAGCTCAGCTTCGCGTTGCGCGTGGCCGCTACCGTGCCGGTCACCGGCGACTTCAAGACGGGCGTTCTCCAGACGTAGGTGCCATGACAATCGATCTCCAGGGCAAGGTGATCGTCATTACCGGCGCCAGTTCCGGCATCGGCGCCGCGACGGCCATCGAGTGCGCGCGTGCCGGCATGAACGTCGTACTCAACGCCCGGCGGGCGGAACGCCTGGAGAGCGTGGCCGAGCAGGTCCGCGCCGCCGGCGGTGAGGTCGACACGGTCGTCGGTGACGTGACGGACGCCGGCATCTCGGCCCGCCTGCTCGATGCGGCGCAGCAGCGATTCGACCGGTTCGACGCGGTGTTCGCCAACGCGGGCTACGGCTTCAAAAAACCGACCCACGAGGTCGCCCAGGAGCAGCTCCGGCACATCTTCGAGGTCAACTTCTTCGCATCCGTGGACCTCATCAACGCGGCGGCAAACCGGCTGATCCAGCAGAAGCGCCCCGGTCACCTGCTGATGTGCTCCAGCTGTGTCGCCAAGTTCACGCTGCCGGGCTACAGCGCCTACACGGCAACCAAGGCGGCACAGAACCACCTCTGCCGGGCGATGGGCATCGAGCTGGAGCCGCACGGCATCTTCGTGTCGAGCGTCCACCCGATCACGACCACCACCGAGTTCTTCGAGGTCTCCCAGCGACTCGGCGGCGGCGGCAGCGCCGCCGGGAAGTCCGCGCCCGCCCCCGGACACGCGCCGAAGCTCTTCGTCCAGACGCCTCAGCGGGTCGCCCGCGCGATCGTGCGGTGCCTGCGTCGCCCGCGGCCGGAGGTATGGACGAGCCTGACAACCCGCGCCGTCGCTGCTGCGATGACGTTGGTTCCAGGCTTCATGGACGTCGTCATGCGCAGGGCGGGCCGGGCGGATGGGTAGCGGCAAAGAAAGAGACGGGCGAAAAAGAGGCGGGGGAAAAAGAGACCGGGAGAGTTTTCCGCGGCGGAAAACTCTCC
>JADFOJ010000090.1 GCA_022562915.1 Planctomycetota bacterium
GCGGTCGTTTCGCGCGAGTGGTCGTTCGCGCTCTTGGCGGCGGTGGCGGTGCTGGGCTTCGGCATCACCTTTCGCAGCGGCTTCGTCACGATCGGGATCGTCTCGATCGTCGGCGGGTACCTGACACCGTGGCTGCTGGGTACTCGCGGCGCGTACACGATCGAGATCGGGAGCTTCCTTTCGATGCTGCTGGGCGTGTCGCTGGCCCTGTCAATGGCCCGGCCGCGGAGCTTCCGGCCGTTGCGCTACGTGGCGGTGGGCGGCATCGCCGTGACGGGGCTGGCATGGTTGGACGGAGCGCTGGGCTCCAACTGGACGGCGGCCCTGCTGCTGCCGGCCGCGTGGTGGGCGATGGTCCTCGTCGAGGCCGTGGTCGCGGCATTGCGGCGACAGTCGCCCAACGGCAACGTCGTGATCACGCTGCTGGCGACGGCGTGGTTCGTGACGCTGGGTTGCTGGGTGCTCCGGGAGACCCAGCCGGCCGGCCTGGACTGGCTGGGGATCTTCACGTCTGTGGTGGGCGTCTTCGCCGCGTCGGTGGCGCTGCACTTCGGGCCCGCGGTGAGCGCGCTTGCACGCGGGCCCACGTGCGCAATGGACAAGCTCGCCATGGCGTTGTGGGCCCAGGCAGGCGTACTGCTGGTGGTGGCGGTGGCCATGCAGTTCGACGGCTACGGGCAGTCCATCGGCTGGATGGCGATTGCCCTGGCCGCGATCGAGATCGGCCGCCGATTGCGGCTTCGCGCGGTGGACGTCTTCGGGCTCGTCGTCGGGGCGCTGGCGCTGTTGCGAGTGGTGATCATTGACACAGGGCTCGGCGCTCTGGGCGGGACCGTCTTCGCCGTCGGCAACGTGACCGTGACCGGCTGGTCGATACTGGCGCTGGTGGCGATCCTGGCAACCCACGCGGCGGCCCGCCGCCTCGGCGCCTCGTGGCGGGCCGGGCCCGTCGTGCTGGCGGCGCTTGGCACGTCGGGCTGGCTGCTCCTGTGCGACGTGGACTCCTCCGGGCCGGCGACGACGGCCGGATGGTTGCTCGGCGGCACCGGGCTCATCCTGCTGGAACGCACGGGTCGGCGTCAGGGCTACCTGGAGATAGGACTCGTCGTTCTCGCCTGCACGACCGTGCGGTGGCTTCTCGGCGCGATCGACCTTCGGACCGGTGGCGCCGCCGGTGTCAGCGGGCAACTGCCGGTCCTGAACTGGCAACTGGCACTGGTGGCGGCGATTGTCGCCGTCGCGTGGTGGTCATCGAGGGTGCTCGCGCAGCGCCGGCAGCGTGCCCGGACCGGTGGTCTCGTCTCCGGCAGCCCGGCGTGGCAGGCGGCGCTGATCGCGGGTGCCGTGCTGCTGCTGGTCGGGTTCAGCTTCGAGGTCGACCGCGCCATCGCCCACTACGAGGCGACGCGCCCCGATGGCTGGACGCCCGTCTGGGAACCGCTGCAGCTCCGCGGACTGTGGTTGACGCTGCTCTGGGCCGCGGGCGGCGTGGCGATGATCGCGTGGACGCGCGTTCGCCCCGTGCGGTCGATGCCGGCGGCGGGCTGGTACCTGCTCGCCGCCGCGGCGATCTTCTGGCTCAGCGTCGACACCGCCGGTTGGCGGCTCCTCGACGGCGTGTCGTCAGGCCGGATCGTCTTGAACCTGCAGTTCCTCGTCGGTGCGGCGACCGGGCTTATGGTCGCGATGGCGATCTGGTTGCTCCGGCGCGCACCGGTCGCCGTCTCGGGCGCGATCGGGCTCGGGTTCGTGCTGATCGGGCTCATCGGCCTGTGGCTGGGCAGCCTGGAGATCGACCGGTTGTTCGACCCGGAGACGGGCCGACTCGGGCCCGACACGGCGATGGCGCGGCAGACGGGCCTGAGCGTCTACTGGGGTGTGTTCGCGATCACCCTCGTCGCGCTGGGGTTCGCCAGGCGCTGGGCCGGGTGCCGGTACGCGGGGCTGGCGTTGCTCGCGATCACGCTGGTCAAGGTGCTGACCGTCGACATGGCCGAGGTAGGCAACGTCTACCGCGTGCTGTCGTTTCTCGTTGTCGGACTGCTGCTGGTGGCGACGTCGGTGGGGTATGCGCGGCTGGCGCCGCGGCTTGCGGTGGATGAGACCGACCGAGGGAAATAGGGACTCGCACCACGGCCGACGCAGCTCGCCAGGAGGTCCGCTTGCGGCGGATCAACCGTGGCACACGACTATTCCTCACCCCAGATTTCTTGCAGCAGCGACCGCATCGGGCTCTCGTCCATCGCCTCCAGCCCTTCGGCGATGAGCGCCGGTTCGTCGAGCTGATGTCCCAGGTAGGCCAGCAGGAAGCCGCGCAGATCGCGGTCGCGCTCGATCCGGCCGATCAGGTCGCGCATCCGGGTGATGGCGAGGTCGAGCCGGATCCGGCTGGGAAGCAGCGACTGGTCGAACTGCACGTCGATCAGCTCCGGATTCGATCTCATCAGTTGCTGCAGCGTCAGCGCAGCCGGAACGAACAGGCCGGCCCCGATCTGGGCGTGGGCCATCCCGGCGGTGGCCAGTGGGTGGCCGGGCGTGTATCGAAGTGCCCGTCCGAAGCGGCGCTCCGCCCAGAAGTACTCGCCGTCGGCAAGTTTCTGCTCCGCGGAGAGCAGTAGCTCGTTGAATCGTGACTGGTCGCCGCTGACGTAGTGCTCGATCACCTGCCCGTGTCGAAGCGCGGCGGCCACCGCCGCGATCGCGGCGGGCGTCTGCGGCAGCCCGGCTTCGGGCGACTCGGGCGGCTCCGGCGGCTGGAGCACGCCGGGCAGGCCGGGGATCGCCGCCGCCGGTGCGCCGCCCTCTGTCAGGACGGGGTCCTCAACGGGACCCTCGCCCGTCGCGCCGGGAACTCCGCCAAGGGCGTCGCGGAGGTCGGTGAACTGCCGGTCCAGGTCTGCCAGCAGTTGCGGCGGCGTGTCGGCGTCAACCGTCCAGCCCGCCTGGCGCTCGGCGATGCGCTGCAGAATCTCCAGGTAGGCAGGCTCCGCCGCGTACTCGCGACGGGCCGGGGCGATGTTCGAATCGATCCGTGAGGTCAGCGGCGTTCCCGTCGCCAGTGCACGCGCCTCGGCGCCGAGGTGGTTCTGGAATGTGGCGTCGAAGGACCGTCCCGGTGGCGAGAAGGCAAAGCCCGCCTTGATGTCGTCGGTCGTCCTGGCCAGGTCGTATGCGGAGAGCCCGATCAGTCGCCCCTGCGACTCGATCGGCGCGAACTGAAGGCCCATCACGCTGGAGGCGGTCGCGACGATGGTATTGCCCTCGGCGTCGTGGAGCATGCCGACGATCTGGTTGTCCGAGGCGAACTCATAGATCGCTGAAGTCGTGCTGGCGATCGCGACCCGGTCCAGGACGAGTCGCTGGCCGGTGATGTCGCCGGGCACGAACCGCTGCTCGTTGAAGTTCTGGACGGTCGCGCCGCGGGTGGCCTTGATGAACTCGACCTCGTTGAGGTACTGCCCGTAGTTCAGCAGGGCAGAGGTCTGACCCGCCATGATGAAGTTGGGTGCGCTCAACGCGCTGAAAGCCCGCTGGGCGAAGAGATCATCGGAGCCGGTCGGGCCGCGGAAGTCGAACTCGGCGGTGTAGCCGACGGTGCCGCGGAAACCGCGACCCCCCGCCACGTTCCCGGTGACAAGCAGGTTGCGGCTGCGATAGTCCGCGACGGGCGCCGACGGGTTGAAGCGGTTGCCGCCCTGGATCAGGTTGCCGTCCAGCGCGGCGCCTCCGCCCAGTGCGTTCTGGGCACCGCCGGGCGGCGTGGCGACCAGTGCGAGGCCACACCAGCAGAGACCGGCCGCGAACAGGCGGTGTCGCATCGACGGCCGGAGACTATTCCGGCGTCCCGGCCAGCAGCGTCTGCTGCATTCGCAGGGCGATCTTCTCGGCGTCCTGGGCAACGGAGACGACCAGCATGTAGCAGTGTTCCCCATGGCTCCATACCAGGACGTCCTTCGGGCAGTCCTGGTTCCGGGTTATCTTATCGGTGAGGATCGGGAAGGCCTTCAGGCCGGGGCTGCCGTGCAATTCGAACTGTTCGGGCCGGGGCAGCACGTGAAGGGTGACAAGACCCGGCCTGTCGCCGGTGCGTCGGTAAATCAGGTGACAGCCGCGCTCGCATCGGGGCACGTCGCAGGTGTCGCCGCCGAGAAACGCGTAGCCCAGATCGCTCAGGTCGTACACGCGGCCGGCCGCGCCCAGGTACTCTGCGAGCCCGGAGGCTGCCTGGTCCCGCGTGCGATAGCGGGCCGAATGGGTCGGTCCGGCGGGGCTGTTCGCCGTCATCACGTGCTCTGAGGCAACCGCGGCCGCGGCCTCGGCAGCGACGTCGATCGTGCCACGGCCGGGCCAGGAGTCGATCGGCCGGCCGAAGATGCCGAAGAGGACCGCCCCGGCCACGAGGACCACTGACGCGGCCACCGCGTAGGCGTTGGCACGGGTGGGACCCCGCCACCACGCCCGGTGCGGTGCGGGCTCCGCCGACGGTGGCTCGATCGTGCCGATGATCCCGGCCTGTGGATCCCGGCTCGCCCAGGCTTCCTCGGACGTCATGGCCTCGCGGATGCGATCTGCCAGACCGGCCGGCGGCGCCGAACCGGCCTTGAGGACCGCTCCAACCCGCTCGCGCAAACGACGCTCGAACTCGGCGCGGGCGCGCGGCTCGGCGTGCTCGCGCAGCTTCGCCTCGACGGCCGCAGCTTCCTGTGGGGGCAACTCGCCGTCGCAGAACAGGCGAATCTCCCTGGCGGTGGGTGCGTTGCTCATGACTTCCCGGACGTCCTCGTGGCCGAAAACCTGATCATTGTAGAAGTACCTGTAGCGTGCCGCTCAAGACCGGCTTCCTGTTTCATTAACCCGTGCCGTGGCCGAATTCTTCTGCAAATTCCGCCAATTGATCCGCCAGGGTGCTCCTGGCGCGGTGAAGGCGGCTCATGACCGTTCCGATCGGGATTTCCTGTACCTCGGCGATCTCGCGGTACTTCAGCCCCTCCACTGCCCACAGCAGCAGGACCGTCCTATATTCCGACCGCAGGCCGTCGATGGCCGTCTTGATGCGTTCGTCGACGTGCTCCCAGTTCAGCGTGCTCAGGTCCCAGGCCGGGGCCGGCTCGTCGGGGCCGGGCTGGTCGCTGCTGGCCCCGTGCAGCTCGTCCACTGACAGCGGTGCCCGCTTGTCCCTGGCCAATCGGCTGTAGAAGACGTTGTGCAGGATCTTGAAGAGCCACGGTCGGATGCCGCCGCCACGCTCCTCGAATCGCTCCGCCACCCGCAGCGCCTTGAGATAGGTTTCCTGGACCAGGTCCGATGCGTCATCGGGATGGCGCGCGAGCTGGAGCGCCAGCCGGTAGACGGCATCGAGATGCTCCATCGCGAGTTGCTCGAATGCGTCGCGTTCCACGGGTTCCCAAGGGTATCCGATGGCGCGGTCCTGTACCCGTTTTCCCGGCGGGTCGGCCCGGTCAGGGCCGAGGGTACAATGGCCTCCGGATGTCGCAGCGGACCTACATCACGACGCCCATTTACTACGTCAACGACAAGCCCCACATCGGCCATGCGTACACCACGACGGTGTGCGACATCTATGCCCGGTTCATGCGCTTCGCCGGCCGGGAGGTGTTCTTTCTCACCGGCACCGACGAGCACGGTCTGAAGGTGGAAACGTCCGCCGCCGATCGCGGCATCACGCCACAGGCGCTGGCGGACGAGAACGCCGCCGAGTTCCGGAGTGCCATGTCGATGCTCCAGCTGGAGTTCGACGACTTCATCAGGACGACCGACCTCGACCACGTGCGACAGGTCCAGGCGTTCGTCACCCGGCTGCGGGAGGCGGGCGCCGTGTATCTCGGCGAGTTCGAGGGCTGGTACGACGAGGGGCAGGAGGAGTACCACACCGAAACCCAGGCACGCGAACTGGACTACAAGAGCCCGATCAACGGCCGGCCCCTGGTTCGGGCCAGGGAGAAGAACTACTACTTCCGGCTCAGCAGCTTCCAGGAGAAACTGGAGAAGCTCTTCGAGGATCACCCGGACTTCGTTCGCCCCCCCGCGCGGCGCAACGAGGTGCTCGGCCGCCTCCGCGAGGGGCTCGCCGACGTTCCGATGAGCCGGACGAACTTCTCGTGGGGCGTCGCCATGCCCGGCGATCCGGAGCACGTCATCTACGTCTGGATCGACGCCCTGATGAACTACATCACCGCGCTGGGTCTCGGCGAGCCGGAGAGCGACCGGTACTCGGCCCGTTCACGCTACTGGCCGCCCGCCTACCACGTCATCGGCAAGGAGATCCTGTGGTTCCACGCGGTGATCTGGCCGGCGATGCTCATGGCGCTCGACCTGCCGTTGCCGCAGTGCGTCTACGCGCACAGCTTCTGGATCCGCGAGGGCCGGAAAATGAGCAAGACCCTCGGCAACTTCATCGACCTGCCGACGATCGAGCGGTACGTCGGCCGGTACGGCCTCGACGCGTGGCGGTACTTCATGGCGACGCAGGGGCCGCTGGGGGCGACCGACGCGGACTTCGCCGACGTCCATTTTCACGAGGTGTACCACACCGACCTGGTCAACACGGTCGGCAACTGCTCGAGCCGCGTCTCGGCGATGATCGGCAGGTATTTCGACGGGGCAGTGCCCGGCGAGTCGCCGGGCGGCCGGAGGCTCACCATCGCCGAACACGACTGGCCGGCACTCTGCGCCGAGGCGGTCCGGCACTCCGAGGCGGCGATGGACCGCCTGGACCTCGCCGGCTCCATCGGGGCCGCCCTGGGGCTGATCCGCAGGGTGGACGCGTTCATCAACCTGACCGAGCCGTACAAACTCGCCCGCGACGACTCCAGGTGTGACGAGCTGGGGGCGATCCTGTACCAGTGCGCGGAGGTGATTCGCATCGCCTCCCTGTTGCTGTGGCCGGTCATGCCGGGCAAGTGCGAGGAACTGTGGCAGGCGATGGAGATTCAGATCGACCCCCGCGCGGGCAGGCTGCACGAGCTGGCCGAATGGGGCGGGCTTGCGCAGGGACAGGGCATACGGAAAACGGCGCTGTTTCCACGGGTCGACCGTTCGCCTTCCGGCGACGGTTCGCCTTCCGGCGGGGACGCTGCCTGTGCCGCCCGGCTATCATCGGACTGAGCCGACGCATCCCCCCGCAATCGTCCCCCATTGCACGAACGAGGAATCAACCACCATGTCCACGACGCCGACGCTGACCGGTCCGACGAGTCCGCCGACGGGCGGGTCCACCGCTGACGGGGCGCTCTCGACCGACCTCCTGGCTCGGTTGGCCTCGAGCTTCGAGGGCAACCCGTCGTACCGGCTCGCGCAGAACGCGGTCACGCAGACGGCGTTGGGCGACGTCGCGCTCAACCGGGCAGTCATCGCCGGCACCGATCACACGTTCTCCAACCTGCTCGACGACTGGGCCGTCACCAACCAGAAGAAGTCCGGCCGTTGCTGGATGTTCGCGGGGCTGAACCTGCTGCGCGTCGGCGCCATGAAGAAAATGAACCTGAAGGACTTCGAGTTCAGCCAGAACCACACGCTGTTCTGGGACAAGCTCGAGCGTGCCAACTACTTCCTGGAGGCGATCATCGAGACTGCCGACCGGCCGGTGGATGACCGCGTCGTGGCGTGGCTGCTCGACCACCCGCTGGAGGACGGCGGGCAGTGGAACATGTTCGTGAACGTCATCGCCAAGCACGGACTGGTTCCCAAGGCGTTCATGCCGGAGACGGAGAGCTCCTCGAACACCCGCACGATGAACGGCATCGTGATCGCCAAGCTCCGCGAGGGGGCCGAGGCCCTGCGCGACCTGCGAACCAGCGGGGCGCCGATGGAGGCGGCCCGGACCGCCCGGGACGAGATCCTCCAGGTCGTCTACCGGATCCTCTCGATACACCTGGGCACGCCGCCGCAGCGCTTCGACTGGCAGTGGAACGACAAGGACAAGACGTTTCATCGTGACGGGGAGATCACGCCGCGGCAGTTCGCCGGTCGTTACGTGCAGATCCCGCTCGACGAGTACGTGTGCCTGGTCAACGATCCCCGCGAGAGCAGCCCGTATGGTCGGACCTTCACCGTCGAGCATCTCGGCAACGTGGTCGGCGGCGAGATCGTCAAGTATCTCAACATCGAGATCGACCTCATGAAGGAGATCGCGATGGGTGCGATCACCGGCGGGGAGCCGGTGTGGTTCGGTTGCGACGTCGGCAAGATGATGCGCCGCGATCTCGGCATCTGGGACGCCGAGCTGTTCGACTACGAGACGCTCTACGACACGAGCTTCGGGCTCGACAAGGCGCAGCGGCTCATTCACCACCAGACGATCATGACACACGCCATGCTCTTCACGGGCGTCGACATCGTGGACGGCAAGCCACGGCGATGGCGGGTCGAGAACAGTTGGGGCGAGGACACCGGCCGCAAGGGCTTCTTCGTCATGAACGATTCGTGGTTCGGCGAGCACATGTTCGAGATCGCCG
Organism: Planctomycetota bacterium; assembly: GCA_022562915.1. Lineage (GTDB taxonomy): Bacteria > Planctomycetota > Phycisphaerae > Phycisphaerales > SM1A02 > JADFOJ01. Next base: position 8,475 of record JADFOJ010000090.1, read on the forward strand.
CGCGGCGAAGCGCCCTGCCCGCGGAACTCCAGGACGCGCTGGACCTCGAGCCGATCGTCCTGCCCGCATGGGACCCCATGGGTTCGTTGGCGAGGTAAGCCGTTCTCGTTCGCCCGGTTATTCTGCTGGTGTGTCTCGCAGGCGGCGGCTGCGCGGGATCGTTGACGGCCGACGATGCGACATCCATTGACGTCCGCACGGAACTTCTCGTGTTCCGTGGCGCCGACGGCACGCCGGCGGCATGGTCGCATCTGCTGGGGGCCGTCGCGGACGCCGACGTGATCATCGTCGGCGAGGAGCACGGCAACGCCGTCGGGCATCGCGTCGAGCTGGCGATCGTCCAGGACGTCCTGGACCGCTGGCCCGGCAGCGCGCTTTCTATGGAAATGCTGGACCGCACCGAGCAGGCCGTCGTGGACGATTACCTCGCGGACTTCATCGACCTGGAGACGTTCCAGGAGCGGACGGCGGGTACGCGCTGGCTGAAGATCTCCCGGCAGTACGTCGACGGCGAGATCAATCGCAAGACGTTCGAGAAGCGCATCACCCGGCTCGGCTGGCCGGACTGGGAGACGAACTACCAGCCGATCATCGACGCCGCCAGGAGCGCCGGCGCACCGGTCATCGCCGCCAACACGCCGTGGCTCGTCTATTCGAGCGTGGCGCGGCGCGAGGGCTTCGAGCGGCTCGACGACGTCACGCCCGCCCAGCGTGCCCTGTTCGAGGTGCCGGCGGAGATCCCCCAGGGAACCTACCGCGAGCGGTTCTGGGACGTCATGGTCGGTCGAGCCGAGGGAGAGCCGCCCCCGGAGGACGGCGACGCCGACGAAGACTCCGCACACAGCGACCTGGACGACGAGACCGTCGCCGCGATGTTCCGCGGGCAACTGGTCATGGACGCCACCATGGCCGAGTCGATCGCCACGGCGAGCCGGGCCGGCGCGCCCAAGGTCGTGCACCTGGTGGGCCACTTCCACTGCGACTTCGAGGGTGGCCTGGTGCAGGAGCTGCGCCGCCGGCTGCCCGAAGCCGAGATCCTCGTGATCACGGCGCTGGCCCGGGACGAGCCGGCACTGCGCGACGAGGACGTCGATCGGGCGGATTTCGTGGTGTATACGAAGCGGTAGGAAAATAGACCGGGAGTCTTTTTCGGTCGGAAATCCTCGTTGGTGCTGTCGTCGCAGCCCGAAAAAGACTCCCGGTCTATTTATCGCCGAGCAGGCCGCCGAGGCCCTTGAGGGCGTCGTCGACGGACTTGCCGACGGTCTCGATCTTTTTGCCGATCGTGTCGGCCGTGCCGGCGATGTCGGCGATCTGCGAGATGTCGATGTTGCCGAGATCGGCGAGGCCGCGCAACGCGCCGCCGAGATCGTCGACCAGGTCCGCCGGGAGCTTGGCGCCGTTCTTGACAACTGCCGCCAGGATCATCTTGATGACCCGACTGGTCACCTCGGCCGTGGTGAGCGTCTCGCTGCCGATCTCGGTGAGGCGCACTTCCTCGATGGGGATCTCGATGCGGGTGAGTTCGCCGCCGATGGGCAGCACGTCCACGGTGACATGGACGTCCCTGATGACGATCTCGTGGATCATGAAGTTCTTGCCGCGCTCACCGTCCTCTTCAGCGCGGTTGCGCTCCTCGCCGGCGGTCTCGCCCGACTCCAACCTCTTGAGGTTCTCGGTGATCACGGTGTAGTTGGCCCGGCCGCCCTTCTTCTGCAGGTTCATCCTCACGCCCGTCAGCGTCAGTGTCGGTATCTCTACGGTGTCCTGCCGCAGCGAGCCGAGCGAGACCGCCACGAAGCCCTCGTCGAGCTGGAAGAAGTAATCGCCGTCGAACCCGTCGGGGTTCGCCACGTCGAGGTCCTTCATCGTGAACTCACCGCTGAGGATGCCGATGTTCGCACTGCCCAGCGTCGTCGGGACGCCCAGCGCGTACGTCGAGCCCCGTTCAATGGCGGCCCTGGCGATCGCGTCGATCGAAACGAAGACGACCGCGACCACCGCGACCAGGAGAATCACGAGGCCGCCGACCAGGATTGCCAGTTTCTTCATCATGGAGAAGTTCCCTGTCTATGTGTGCAGAAGGACGTCGGCCACACCCAGCAGCCCCAGCACACAGCCGATGATCCCGTTCAGCGTGAAGAACGCAAGTGCCATCCTGGTCGTTCCCCACCTCTTGACCGTCACGTGTTCGTAGACGAGCAGGACCGCGACGATGGCGACACCCGCCCCGAAGAGCATGTCCAGCCGCGGGTCCAGCAAGCCGGCGGCCACCAGGCACGCTATGGCGACAGCGTGCAGCCACCGGCTTGCCAGCAGCGCCGCCGGCACGCCCAGCCGCGCCGGCAGGCTGAACTGTCCGTCGCGGCGGTCTACCTCGACGTCCTGCAACGCGTAGATAATGTCGAAGCCCGCCACCCAGCACATGACCATCCCCGCCAGCAGCCACAGCGACGGCTGGCCCGCAAGTGACCCCGGGTCAACCGCGATCGCCGCCGCCGGCGGGCTCATCGCCAGCGAAGCGCCGAGGTACAGGTGACACAGCGCCGTGAACCGCTTGAGCAGGGGATACACGGCCAGCCACGCGAGCACGGGGCCGCACAGCCACAGGGGCCACCAGTTCCCGTAGAAGACCCCGAAGGCCGCACAGACCACGCCGAAGCCCGCAGTGCAGCCGGCGAGCACGGCGAGCGCCCCCGCCGTGCTCAGTCGCCCACTTGGTAATGCCCGGCCGGCGGTGCGCGGGTTGCGGGCGTCGATCGACCGGTCGAGCAGCCGGTTGGCCAGCATCGCCACCGTCCGGGCGAAGACCATCGCCACCACGATCAATGCGAGCCGGCCGCCGAAGCGCGTCCACTGGACGCCCTCGGAGCCGACCGGCGCCGCCGCCATGAACGCCCCGAGCACCGCAAACGGCAGCGCGAAGACGCTGTGTTGCAGCTTGATGTCCGCGGCGATCTCGCGCGCAGAGCGAAGCAGAGAACTGGCAGGGGCGACGGAAGCCATGGGCGGTCGAAAGCCGTTTCTACCGAGCGGCGTCCACTCTACCGCTGCCAGCCGCACTCCGGGCAGCCGGTCCCGAACTCGTAGAGCAGGTCCCTCTGGGCTATCTTATCTCGTGCGGCGTTGTCCACCGCCCTTATCTCTAGGGCAAATCCTTGGAGTATCTTATCATATTGTTTTGTCCACTCTTGCTGCCGCTCCTCTGCTGCAATGTCAATCTTTTCTTCACCTAATTGCCTGGCATTCTCAATAGCAATAGCTGATGCTTCAGCTAATTCTGATTGAGTTCGGGCTATAGCCTCTGTAGCTTCTGTTGCAATGTCGGTTTCAAAGGGGAGGAGGAGTTGGTCGATCTCGTCCTGTATAGCACGCAATCTGGCCTCATTGGTTGTACCCGCTCTATCTTCAGCGATAGCGGACAACCTCGCTTGGGCTGCTTGGTGTGCTTCAATAATTTGCTGACCGGAGGGGGCATTTATTACGCTACCCTCAAAACCTACGAGTCCCACACCGGTGCTGGGGTCTGTATAGAAGTAATTAGTTCGTGTTACAGGGAGGCCCCGTTGCTCTCTAAAGGCTATTTGCTCTGGAGTCATAACAGAGCCATCTGGGTTTGTTAGGGTTACTTCTTCAAACCCGATACCTACAGATATTCTACCGTCAACTATCCCCAACCTGTTTATCTGAGAAGTAGTAAGTCCCAAGTCTCTCTCTGCGCTGCTAACGTCTATTGTAAGCTGGGGCAACTCCGTAAGAGTTTTCAAGTCTTCGGGTGAGAGAAAGTCGCTAATGGAACTGTTAGGGTTATCTCGTAGTTGGTCCCTGAGTTCCTTGAGTCTATTAGTTAAAATAGTTTCTGGACGGAAGGCGGCTTCCACGCCACCCGGTTCATCGAATCCATCAGCAAGCGGAGAGAACGCCCCTTTACCAGCCGAGGTTGGGCCTGTGGGGTCTCCTGGGTCAGGTAGTACAAAGCCGGGGGGGAGAGGTACTCCTGCATCACTGGTGAGTCCTTGGAAGCCAGTTGTTTGGCCTAGTTGTGCGATTTTAGACCCACCGAGTTTACCCTGAAGCTCCTCCACAGTGAATAAAAGACCGTTTATCACTACGAAACCGGTAGCAGGTGTCCCAGTAGCCTTTTCTACTATGTTGAACCCACCCCCCGGTACCTGTTGGACAGTTACATCTTCCTTGGTTAGGGGTTTGGGGGTAGGTGCTGGTATAGGCGTCGCGCCTCTTTCGCCTGCAAAGTCATCACCCAGCGGGGCAGCAGAAATCTTCACCCCACCCGATGTGGAGGACAGCACATCCTGCTGGTCTCTGATTGACGACTTACCCGCACCGGTACCAGTAAGCGACACGCTCTGGTTCAGCCCGATAGTGGGGTCATCTTCAAGTCCTATTTTAATCCTGCTCTTAGGGTGTGACATCCATCATCTCCATTGCATCTTCTATACCACCCTGCGCTGTGGCGAAGGTCATCCTCTCTTCGGGGGTCATCTGGTCATATGTTTTGCGTAATTCCTTGGGCGTCACCTCTACCTTGTCAGGGCCAAGAGGGATAGCCTCATCAATACGGGTCCGCATTTTTAGTATAAATTCTGATGCTCGGGCCACAACTCGGCCCGTTACGTCCTGTGTGGGCATTAAACTACTCCCCCTCCCTGTTGTGGAGCCGTGCGTAGGGCCTCTGACGCCCCCGGACCGGCGTTTGACTCAACTGGGGTGGCCCCAGGTATACCCTCACCACCGAGGAGGGCCTCTACGGGCGCTTCAGGGGGTTCAGCGCCCCTGAGTACGGAGGGGATGAGGAGCCCACCCTCCACGATCTGTTGGATTACCTGCTCGAAGATGAGTTGCTCTTCTTCACTATCTACATCGGTGATAGTAGTGCGGGCATACTTAGTAGCGAATGTGCGCCAAGAGATATCCTTCTTCTCACGGAGGGATGAGCCGATGAGGAGTTGCCTCTGGTCTTCTGCTGGGTCAACCCGCTCAAAGGTGGTGGTGAAATCGTACCTGTTGAAATCGTCGCCAGAGAGGGTGGTTTCGGTGTCCCTGCTCCCGGTACGCACCTTGAAAGAAAGCCCACGGTGGTGTGCTATCTTTGCCATGATGTTGAGGGTGCGGGAGGCCATGAGGTCCATACTCTTCCACACCGGTTCTATGGTCTTTAGCTGCTGCCCAATGCGGATAGATGAGAGGATGCCAAATTCGCTGGTGTCATCCCCTGCCAGGGAGGGCGCCACATATCGCTGCATAGAGGCTTCGATACGACCGAGAAAGGCTATCATGTTAGTATCAGGCGGCTTCAC
>JADFOJ010000091.1 GCA_022562915.1 Planctomycetota bacterium
GAAGAAAGAAATAGACCGGGACGAATTTCGCGGCGAAAGTAGTCCCGGTCTATTTCTTTCTTACTCCCGGTCTATTTATCCGGCAGCAACGCCACCCGCGCCGTGCCGTCCTCGACGAGCAGGATGCCGACGAGGTACCCGTCGATCCGGGCCACGACCGCCGCGCCGTGCCACGACGCGTCCACCGAGACCGCCGGATCGACCGCCCACGCCCCCCCGTCAGGCACGAGGCGGGCCGCTGCCAGCGGCATCGGCGCCGCGGTGGGGTCGCCTATGGCCAGGCAGTCCTCGGGCGACTCGCCTTGGCGACGCCGTCCGGCAGGCCAGACGGGCGTCATGAGGTCCCACTCGAAGACCGCGAGGCCGCCGCTGCTCCAAAGGGGGCTTGCGTCCAGGGGTATCACGGTCCCGGCCACTTCCAGTATCGATGTCTCGCGCTCGGCCCTGGGCCCGGGGACCAGCAGGTCGGCGGGGCCCAGGAGCCCTTCGTCGGTCTGCAGGACCCAGCCCTCCCGCCAGTGCTGCCGGGCGATCAGCAGGCCTTGTTTCCAGGCGACCGTCGCGCGGACGGGCCTGGGTAGCGGCGCCCCCGCCGGCAACAGCGAGCTTCCGATGACGGCCAGCGGCTGCCACGACAGGTGCCCGTCCGGCGGCGCCGCGGCGAGCGCGAACCGGTGGCCGGTCCGGACGGGCTCACCGGCCTCCGGCGGCGTGGCCAGCGCGACACCGCCGGCGAGCAGGGCTTCGAGGTTCTCGATCCGGACGGAAACCCCGGCGAGACCCACCGTCGCGTCGATGCCGCCGACGTCCCAGAATTCCGTACGCTCCCGGATGAGTTGCGTGTACGCCTTGTCCACGTGCACCCGCGCCTCGACACTGCCGGCGTCGCTGGTCAGACCGACCGACAGGATCGTGCCCACCGTCACCTGGCGATACATGACCGGTGCGCCGCGGCGAAGGCTTCCCAGCTCGGGGGCCGTGAGCATGATCTCCAGGTCACCGGGCTCGCGGCTCTCGACGACGGGCGGCTCGTTGAGACCGACGAAATGGCGATGGCGCGTTCCGCGACCCGGAAGCACCGCCAGGTACCGGGGGCCGATGAGCGTTTCGAGGCCGGCGATCCTGGACAGCCCCAGTTGCGGGCGAACGACCCAGAAGCGGCTGCCGGTGCGCGCGAGCCGGTCCGCCTCCGAACGCAGGCCGGCCACGACGCGAATGCCGCCGGTTGCTTCGTCGAGCGTCACCGCGCGCACCTCGCCGACGGCGATGCCGCGGTAGCGCACCGCGTCTCCCTCCTTGAGACCGTGGCCCGCGTCGAGAAGAATCGTCACCGTCACGCCGCGTTGCGACCAGGCGCGCCCGCCCAGCCACGCCGCGACCACGAGCGCCAGCACAGGCAGGATCCACGCGAGAGACAGTGGCCGACGCGGCCTGAGAACCGAGGTCGGGACGGTGGATGACCGTTGGTTGCCGGGTTCTCGTGGAGTCATGAGGCAGTGTCCCACAGGCTGTGAGGGTCGAACGACGCTGCGGCGACCAGGCTCAATGTGACGCACATCGTGAAGGCGCCAAGTCCCGGCCCGACGCTCACGGTCATCACGTCGCCGAGCTTGAGTACGGCCACCAGGACCGCCACCAGCAGCACGTCGAGCATTCCCCACCGGCCGGTCCATTCGACCAGGCGGTAGGTGAGCACCTGGTGACGGTCACCGAGCGCCCCGGTCGAAAGCACTAACAGGGCCGCGAGCTTGGCCAGCGGCAGGATCACCGAGCACAGCAGCACCACGATTCCCACCGCGAGCTGGCCGCCGGCCAGCAACGTCGTCACGCCCTGGAGCACGCTGGAGTCCTGCGTGTGGCCGAACTGCTCGATCCTGATCAGCGGCAGGCTCACCGCCAGTGGATAGAGGATCAGTGCCGCGGTGGCGATGGCGGCGGTACGGCTGTTGGACACCGCGCGACGGGTGCGACCGCGGATCGTCGCCTCGCACCGCGGGCAGCACGCCCGATAACCGGCAGGCACGTCGGGCACCTCCTGCACGAGGCCACAGTGCGGGCAACTCCGCAGGCTCTGGTGAGGCTCGATCATTCCTGTCCGGTTCCGATTGACGGGGTCGTCTTTTGTTCCATCGCGGTGTCCGGGCGGCCCGGTCCGCCTTGAGGATCGTCCACGAGGCTCGTCAGCGTATCACCGGGGCCGGACGAGGTGTCGACCCCCGACCCCGACCGAAGCGGAGTTTCGCTACACTGCTGTGAGCTACGCGTTTGGACGTCGGTGCCTGGTCAGGGGGTACCGGAGATGAAACCCTGTTTCCTGACGAAAACACGGTCCCCACGGCCCAGAGCCGAGAGACCGTGCCCGGTCCGTGCCGGGTGCGGGTCGGTCTGTGCCGCACAACGCGAGCTGCCCTGATGTCGATCTTTCCGCTGCCTGTCTTCGAGGCCGATGCCGATCCGCACCATCGCACCGGCATGACCGACGACGAGATCTACCGGCGGATCGCGCCGCCGCGCACGATCGTCGTGAAGATCGGCGCCATGAGAACGATCGCGGAGTTCCCCTACAACGGTGATGCCAAGCCGGGTTGCGGGTCGAAACTCACGGCCCGGACACATCGCGGCACCGAGCTGGTCGAGATGCTCACGACGACCTGCGACAACGCGGGGTGCTCCAAGAGCGTGACCCGCCAGGAGCTGCTGGAGTACGTCGACAACTCCGGCGGAAGGGAATTCCCGTTCCACACCGATGGCAGGATCCTCCACGTCGCCACGATCGAGGAACTGAACAAGCAGGCCGCGCTGGACTCCAACAAGACGCACTACATCACCACGTGCAACCGGTTGATCCGCGAGCAGGACCTGTCGATGAAGCTCGTCGACGTCGAGCCGATCCTCGGCGAGGAACTGCTCACCTTCTACTTCATGGCGGAGGATCGCGTCGACTTCCGCAGGCTCGTGCGGGACCTCGCCGCCGAGTTCAAGACACGGATCGAGATGCGCCAGGTAGGAGCGCGCGATGAGGCACGGCTCGTGGCCGACTACGAGCGATGCGGCCAGCACTGCTGCTGCCGCAACTTCCTGAAGGTGCTCAAGCCGGTCTCGATGAAGTCGGCGAAGGTGCAGAAGGCCACGCTTGACCCCCTGAAGATCTCCGGACGGTGCGGCCGGTTGATGTGCTGTCTGCGATACGAGGACCAGACGTACGACCAGCTCCGCAAGAGCCTGCCGAGGCGCAACTCGCGGGTCGGCACCGGCGAGGGACCCGGAATCGTGCTGGACACGAAGATTCTCGTGCAACTCGTGCTCGTGCGGCTCGAGCACAACGACCAGCAGATTGCCGTGCCTGTCGAGGAGCTCATCGATCCCGACGAGAGCCTTGCGCTGCTCAAGAAGAGTACCGAGCCCGAGGTCAAGCCGGAGGTCAAGCCGGAGGCCAAGCCCGAACCGGCGGCGCAACGCGGCGGTGACAAGGGCCGCCGTCGAACGCGGCGCGGCAAGCGCGACCGTACCGGGCAGCAGGACGCCGCCAAAGACAGCGACACCCCGAGGCCGGCCAGCGACACCCCGAGGCCCGACGGCGAGAGCCCTCAGCCCAAGACGGAACAGCCCAAGCGCCGAAAACGACGACGTCGTCGTCGCGGCGGTGGTTCGGCGGTGGTTCCGGGGGCGGTGGTTCCGGGAACGGGGGCGGCGGCGGAGGCGGAGGCGGAAGCGCGCGGGAGTCGCAGGGCTGATTCGAGCGCTTCGCGGCGTCCGCCGACCAAAGGGTAATCTACTCCAGCGCAAATTCGCGTACGATCTGGACATGGAATCGTCCGTCCCGCCCGGTCAACACGTGCACGGCGATACCGAGCACGAGACATCGACGATCGCGACGCTCCAGTCGCTGATCGTCGCGTTCGTGCTGGCGATGACGTTCCGGAGCTTTATCACCGAGGGATTCGTGATCCCCACCGGGTCAATGGCGCCGACGCTCATGGGCGAGCACCTGCTGTTGAAGTCGAGCCAGACCGGCTACACCTACCAGGTCGATGCCAAGGGCGCCAAGCTGGCGGCCATGGTGGTCGACCCGATGCTGGGGCCGGACTATCCGCTCTCCACCATCAGCCCGCGGACGCTCAGGCCCCGGATGGGGGATCGAATCCTGGTTCTCAAGTGCCTGTACTCGTTTGCCCGACCGAGCCGCTACGACGTGGTGGTCTTCAAGAACCCCACCAACCCCGATGGTGACTCGGAGAACTACATCAAGCGGCTGATCGGCCTTCCGAACGAGGCGGTCTGGCTGGTCGACGGCGACATCTTCGTCGCGCCGGCGGAAGCCTGCGACGACGAGACGGCGTTCGAGATTCAGCGCAAGCCGGACTCCGTCCAGCGGGCGGTGTGGCAGCCCGTGTACGACACCGACTTCATCCCGGTGCACCCGGAGCGGATGTCCAAGGCGTACGCGCCTCCGTGGTCCGGACCACGCTGGGACACGCTCGACGAGCGTGTTTACCGGTGCGATACCGCCGACCCCTCGACGCTCATCTGGGATGAGCAGCGGTTACGGTTGTCCGACTGGACACCCTACAACATGTTCTCGATGGCCCGGTCGATGCAGGCCCGGCGCGATACGAACATCAGTGATCTTCGCATCGCGGCGACGATCGTCGCCGACCAGGACGGCCTCGAGACGGTGTTTCAACTCGACGCGCGCGGGTACCGGTTCGAGTTCTCGATTCGAGACGGCATGGCGGTCATGCGGATGCGGTCGCAGGGTGAACGGGGGCCGTGGAGTGCCGAGCAGTCGGCGGAGGTCTCGATGCCCGAGGCCGGGCGTGCCTACCGCGTCGAGTTCTGGCACGTTGACCAGTCGATGTCGATCTTCGTCAATGGCAGGCGCGCCGGTGAGCCGCTGAACTACGACTGGGCGCCGCGCACACGACTCGAGCAGGCGTTCGACATGCCCTTCGACGCATGGAGTCAGCGATCACCCCGCCTGCAGCCCGTGGAACCCCGTTTGCGATGGAGCTTCTCCGGCTCACCGCTTTCACTGCACCGCGTGCGCGTGGACCGCGACCTGTATTACCGCGCCGACACGCTGACGGCGCAGGCGACGAAGAACGCCACCCCGCCCGGTTACGAGGCACTGGTGCGGTCAGGCACGCCGGCATTCGGCACGCACCCGGACAAGCTCGCGGTGCTGGGGCCGGACCACTTCTTCATGCTCGGCGACAACAGCCCCGCCTCGTCGGACTCGCGGCTGTGGGGCAACCCGCACCCGTACGTTGTCGAGATGATCGACGACAGTCCGTTCCTGGTCCACCGCAAACTGTTGCTGGGCAGGGCGTGGGTCGTCTACTTTCCAGCGCCGTATCCGATTTCCGACAACGGCCGCGGCGTGATCCCCAACTTCGGTCGGCTCCGGTTTATCCGGTAGCCAAGACCCGCTTACCCCCCCGGCATCACCAACGGGGCCATGACCGGCACCCCCATGAATCCAGGCACGCCGCGCTTCGTTGCCCATGCACCATATGGCACCGGCACTTCGCCGGAGACAGCCTCGCGGCGGTTCTACGAGATTCTCGACCGCCGCCGCACCGTGCGGACGTTTTCGAACCGGCCCGTGAGTCGCGAGACGATCGAGAACCTCGTCCTCGCGGCGGGCACCGCGCCCAGCGGCGCCAACAAGCAGCCGTGGCGGTTCGTGGCGGTGCAGGACGCCGCCGTCAAGAAAGAGATTCGAGCCGCGGCCGAAGCCGAGGAGCGCGAGTTCTACTATCGCCGCGCCAACGAGCAGTGGCTGCGCGACCTGGCCGCGGTGGGCACCGACGAGCACAAGCCGTTCCTGGAGGTCGCGCCGTGGCTGGTCGTCGTCTTCAAGCTCATGAAGGACGATGCGCCCCGGAGACTCTCGGACCAGGTGTACTACGTCAACGAGTCCGTCGGAATAGCCGTCGGCATGTTCATCGCCGCGGCGCACATGGCCGGGCTGGTCACGCTCACGCATACGCCCAGCCCGATGAAGTTCCTCTCCAGCGTGCTCCAACGCCCCGACTACGAACGGCCGTTCCTGCTCATCCCCGTCGGCTACCCGGCCGAGGGGTGCACCGTCCCGGACCTCCAGCGCAAGCCGCTGGAGCAGATCATGGTCGTTGATCGGGGATGACCCATGTCACAAAGGCGACGTGCAAAAAAGGCGACGGCTTCAGCGACCGGTCTTGCGACGCCTCGTCGCACCGGACGCGGTGGTCTTCTTCTTGCGTCCGCGCGAGTTTGCTCTTTTCTTCGTCCGCTTCTTTGACGGTCTCCGCGCGGAGACGCGGACGGTCACGCCCGGCGACCGGCACAGCGCCGGGCCCTCGGCGCCGTCGATGACGTCCTGGATGGTCATGTCCGCGAGGCTGTCGGTGAGAATCCCGATGATCTCGTCGAGACGGCTGTGCAGCGGACACAGTTTGTTGCGGTGCGCATCACGACCCAGCGGGCAGGTCGTGATTCTCTCCAGCGGATCGATCACGTTGACGATGTCCAGCAGCGTCGTGCTGGTCGGGTCGCACCGCAGGCAAAAACCGCCTCCGCGGCCGCGGCGACCGCGCACCAGCCCGGCCCGGCCGAGCCACTGGAGGATCTTCACCGCGTAATCCCCCGACACCTTCGTGGCCGCGGCGATCTGTTCACTCGTCTGCGGACCTTCCGGGTCCTCGGCGAGAACGATCATGATCCGCAGCGCGTACTCCGCCGTGTTCGACAGCATGGAAACCTCCCGCTGGTACCAACCCTCACCGGCAACCGCCGATCCGCCACGGGATATTTGCATAGACAACTCAACAATTCAACCACCCGGCGGTGATTATGTTGATCGTCCTTCGGGCTGGTATCGGGGTTCCGCCGGCATCGATTCGCCATTGCTCCCGGCGGACCGGCCCGGAGGCTCAGGAACGGTGCGGCCGGATTCACCGGCCGGCATCGCGGTTTCCGGCAGCGGCCGGAACCGGGCCTGGAAGAATCTCAGGAACTTCGGCTCGAACGTCATCTCGAGGCCGGCGATCGAGTCACGCTGCTGATGGACCTCGCGGATCGACTCCGCGACGACGTCCATGTGTGCCTGGGTGTAGACCCGGCGCGGGATCGTCAGCCTGACGAGCTCGAGTTCCGGCCTGCGGTGGCACCCGGAGAGCGGGTCACGGCCGGCGGAAACGATGCCGCGTTCCATCGCGCGCACGCCCGAGTCGAGGTAGATCTCCGCCGTCAGCGCCTGGGCGGGGAAGAGTTCCGTGGACAGATGCGGCAAGAATCTCCGGGCGTCGAGAAAGACGCCGTGGGTCCCTATCGGTTTGACGATCGGGATACCCGCCTCGATGAGCCTGCCGCCGAGGTAGTGCACCTGGCCGACGCGGGCCGCGACGTGATTCAGATCCACGCTCTCGCGAATGCCGACCGCCATCGCTTCCATGTCGCGTCCGGCGAGGCCGCCGTAGGTGTGCAGCCCCTCGTACACGACGACGAGGTTGCGGGCCCGCTCGGCGAGCGCGTCGTCGCGCATCGCCAGGAACCCGCCGATGTTCACGAGACTGTCCTTCTTGGCGCTCATCGTGCAGACATCGGTCAGGCTGCAGATCTCGTGCACGATCTCGGCGATGGAGCGCCCCTGGCAGCCGGACTCATGTTGCCGGATCATGAAGGCGTTTTCGACGCAGCGCGTCGCGTCGTGCACGATCGGGATCCCGTGCTGCCGGACGAGTTCGCTCACGGCATGGACGTTGGCCATTGATATCGGCTGCCCACCGCACATGTTGACGGTGGTGGCCAGGCTCAGGTACGGGATGCGGTCCGCCCCGTGCTCGTCGATGACCGCCTGCAGTTTCGCCAGATCGATGTTGCCTTTGAACGGGTGCTCACTGGTCGGATCGTGTGCCTCGTCGATGATCACATCGACGAACGACGCCCCGGCGAGCTCCTGGTGCAGTCGCGTCGTCGTGAAATACATGTTGCCCGGCACGATGTCGCCCCGGCTGATCATGAGAGTACTGATCAGGTGCTCCGCCGCCCGTCCCTGGTGGGTGGGGATCACGTGCTCGTAGCCGTAGATATCACGTACTGCCTCTTCGAGGTGATAGAAGTTGCGGCTCCCCGCGTACGACTCGTCGCCGAGCATCAACGCCGCCCACTGGCGGTCGGACATCGCGCTCGTGCCCGAATCGGTCAGCAGGTCGATGTACACCTCGCTGGAAGTGAGAAGAAAAGTGTTGTACCCGGCGCGCTGCAGGGCGGCGTGGCGCTCGGACCGGCTCATCGTGACCAGCGGCTCGACCATCTTGATCTTGTAGGGCTCGGCCCAGGAACGTTGGTTGTGCGGCATCGAACCAGGTCCTCGACGAGGGGGCAGGGGGGTGGAAGGTGACCGAACAGAATAATGGAGCTATTACTCTTGAATACAATACCGCCCACCCGGCGACCCGGTCAACGCCTCCTGCGAGAGATCACCGATGAAGACGATCATTGAGCCGTTTCGAATCAAGTCGGTAGAACCGATCCGCATCACCACCGCCGAGCAACGGCACCGCCACCTCGTGGAGGCTTCCTACAACCTCTTCAGGATCGCCGCCCGGCACGTGATGATCGACTTGCTGACGGACTCCGGCACCGGCGCCATGAGCAGCGAGCAATGGGCGGGGATCATGCGCGGCGACGAGTCATACGCGGGGGCCGACAGCTACCACCGCTTCCTGGCCACGGTCCGCCGGATCACGGGGTTCGACAACGTGCTGCCGACTCACCAGGGCAGGGCCAGCGAGCGGATCCTCTTCCAGGTGCTTCTCGGCAGCCCGCCCGCCGGGTGCGGCAGGATCGTACCGAACAACGCCCACTTCGACACCACTCGCGCCAACATCGAACACTGCGGAGCCGAGGCGGTCGACCTGCTCACCGACCTGGGGCGTTGCCCGACCGAGGAGGGCCCGTTCAAGGGCAACCTCGACGTGACCGCCCTGGAGCGTCTGCTCACCGAGCGGGCGGACGACGTGCCCCTGGTGGTAGTGACCGTGACCTGCAACACCAACGGGGGGCAGCCCGTCTCCCTTGAGAACCTCCGGGCCGTCCGGGACCTGTGCGACCGTTTCGGCAAGCCGCTGTATCTCGATGCCGCCCGATTCGCCGAGAACGCATGGTTCATCAAACAGCGGGAACCGGGCCAGGGCGCACGCAGTCCTCGCGACATCGTCCTCGACATGTTCAGCCTGGCCGACGGCGCGATGATTTCGGCCAAGAAGGACGGGCTGGTCAACATCGGCGGCGTGCTGTTAATCCGTGATCCGGCGACGTTCGCCGAGGCGGGCGACCTGCTGATCCTGACCGAAGGTTTCGTGACGTACGGGGGTCTCGCCGGCCGCGACCTGGAAGCGATGGCGATCGGATTCACCGAGGTGCTGGACGAGGATTACCTGCGGTACCGCGTCCGCTCGGTGGCGTACCTCGGCGAGAAGCTCCTCGCCGGAGGCGTTTCGACCGTGCGTCCGCCGGGCGGGCATGCCGTGTACATCGACGCCGCCGCGTTCTGCCCGCACATCCCGCCGGCGCAGTTCCCCGGCCAGGCGGTCGCCGCGGCCCTGTACGAACACGGCGGCGTGCGCGCGTGCGAGATCGGATCGGTCATGATGGGCGAGCACGCCCCGATGGAACTCGTCCGGCTGGCGATCCCGCGGCGAACGTACACCCAGTCTCACATCGACTACGTCGTGGAGGTCGTCCTGGAGGTGCACCACCGCAGGACCGACCTGCGGGGGTTCCGCATCGTCGAGCAGGCGGGCTCCCTGCGACACTTCACCGCCCGCTTTGAGCCCGTCTAGGCCGGAAAAAAAGAGCGGGAGGGGAGAAAAGAGACCGGGACTATTTTTCTGGCTGGGGCTACAGCCGCGCGGGGGCGACCGGCCGAAAAATAGTCCCGGTCTCTTTTCTCCCCCGGTTTATGGCCCACGGGGCTGCAACACAAGATATACTACTCCTGATAGCGTGTTTTTAGCCGATGTCTCCCGCGGCCGTCGTTCGTCCTTGGACCTCCAGGGATTACCCGCACCGAGCCCAGCGGGATCCCGGAACGACGGCCGCAGGGGGCATCGGCGCTACCGGGGAGAGGGGGGGAGAAGCCTGTCATGGCCGGACAGCGTGCTTCTGATCCGTGCGGGCCGGCTCCGCATCGAGCTCCGCGATCACCGTGTCGGCGCCCATCGCGCTACGGTCGGCGGCGTGCTGCCACCCTGGCCGCCGTCTACGCGCTGATGGGCATTCACATCGCGCACTGGAAGATCAACGGCCGCACGCTGGCGCCGCTTGAACTCAACGAGGTCATGTACACGCTGGAACTGGGAATCGTGACCGCCGGCTTCATCTTCATGGTCGCGGCGTTCGTCTCGGCGGCGGTGTTCGGGCGGTTCTTCTGCTCCTGGGGGTGCCACATTCTCGCGTTGGAGGACCTCTGCGCGTGGCTGCTGGGCCGGGTCCGCATCCGTCCCAAACCGGTACGGTCGAGGGTGCTTCTGCTCGTGCCTCCGGCGGCGTTCTTCTACATGTTCGTGTGGCCGCAGGTGCAGCGACTGGTCGAGGGAAGGCCGATGCCCGCGCCCCACGTGCTCACGGACGCCGGCGGCTGGGCATCGTTCGTGACGACTGACTTTACCCGGAACCTGCCTGGACCGTGGATCGCGTTGATCACCTTCGCCGTCTGCGGATTCGTGATCGTCTACCTGCTCGGTTCACGCTCGTTCTGCCGCTACGGGTGCCCGTACGGCGTCGTGTTCAGCCTCGCCGACCGCATCGCACCGGGCCGTATCGTCCTCAAGGGCGAGTGCACGCAGTCCGGCCACTGCACGGCCGCGTGCCCGTCGCAGGTCCGCGTGCACGAGGAGATCGGACTGTTCCGGAACGTCGTCGACTCCGGGTGCCTGAAGTGCCTCGCGTGTGTGAGCGCCTGCCCGAACCAGGCGATCGGCTTCGGGTTCACGCGCCCGTCGCTTGGACGATCCTTCACCCGCACCGGTCGGCGCGCCATGCCCGCGGACTTCACCTTCGGCGAAGAGGTGCTCATGGCCGGCGTCTTCGTCGCGACGCTGGGCATCCTGCGCGGTCTCTACGACGCGGTGCCGTTTCTGCTCACGCTCGCGCTCGGTGCTGTTTTCGCCTACGCCGCCGCAATGGGGCTGCGCCTCGTGTGCCGCCCGCACGCGCGGATCGGCCGGTTCCAGCTCAAGCTGGCGGGCCGAGTCACCCCTGCGGGGCGAGTCTACGGCGTCGTCGTCCTGCTGCTGGCGGCGTTCCTGGGCCACAGCGGCTTCATCCGGTACCACGAAGTGCTCGGCGCCCGCGGTTGCGAGCAGATCGGCACGAGCTGGCACGAGAACCCGTCCGCCTCCCGGACGGCGCTGCTGGCGGCCACGATCGGCCACCTGGAGACCGCCGGGCGGTGGGGGCTCGTGAGGTCGCCCCTGCAGGAGGGGCGTCTGGCGGCCCTGCACGTCGCGCTTGGCGAGACGCTCGGCAACGCCGGGCAGTACGAGCGGGGGGTCGCGCATTTCCAGGCGGCACTGGAGATCGAACCGGACGCTGCGGCGGCCCGGTACAACCTCGCCGTGCTGCTGGCGGCGCTCGGGCGGCGCGACGACGCGATCGACCAGTACCGGCTGGCGGCGCGACTCGACTCCGAAGACGCCGACATTCGCAACAATCTCGGGTACCTGCTGCTGGAGCGGGGCGAGCCGGCCGCCGCCGTCGAGAGCCTGCGCCGCGCGATCGAACTGCGGCCGGCCGCGGCGGACCCGCACTTCAACCTCGGCCGGGCGCTGATGCAGCTCGGTCGCGAGCCCGAAGCACGCGCGCACCTGCGACAGGCTGCCGAGCTGGACCCGAGGTACGCGTCGATTCTCAGCGGCCCGTCAGCGCCGGCGGCCGCCGATCGTCAGCGGCACGGCCCGTTTCCTCGACGTCGACCCTGACCCGCAGCCACTGCAGCCGGTTCCGCCGCCGGCGGCACCGCCACGCCGCAGCAACGGCCGCAGCAGCACGTACACGGCCGCCAGCGCAACCGCGGTCACCACGTAGAACTGCCACTGGCCCAACGGCAACGGCATCACGCAATCCCGATCGACTGGAGGCCCACGCGCACGCCCAGCGCGGCGACGTACGCCAGGCCGGTCATGTACACCAGTTGCAGCGCAGCCCACCGCCATCCGCCGGTCTCGCGGCGCGTGACCGCAAGCGTCGGCAGGCACTGCATCGCCAGCACGTAGAAGACCAGCAGGCCCGCCGCGGTGGACATCGTGAAGACCGGCGTCCCATCGGCACGGGTCGCCGTTCGGATCCGTTCCAGCAGACCGGCATTGTCCGGGTCCTCCGTGGCGCCGGTGATGACGATCATCGTCGAGACGAAGACCTCGCGGGCGGCGAAGCTGCTGAGGATCCCGATCGAGAGCGTCCAGTCGTACCCTAGCGGCTCGAAGACCGGCTGCACGAAGTGCCCCAGACGGCCCACGAAGCTGTTCGCCAGTGCGTGGCGGCTCTCGGCGATCCCGGCCCGGGCCTCCAGGTCGACCGCCCGTTGCGGATCGACGTCGACCACGGCGCGCGCCTCCGCGCGCCACGCCGTTGCCTGCGCCGGGGGATCGGTGCTCGGGTACGCGCTCATCCACCACAACACGACGCAGATCGCGACGATGACCGTCCCGGCGTTGCGTACGAACGCGAGGCCGCGGTCGGCCGTGACCATCAGTGCCGTTCGTATCGACGGCACCTGGAACGGCGGCAACTCCAGCACCATCGCACCGGGGCGGCCTCGAACCACCGTGCGGCGAACGAGCAACGCCGTCAGGACCGCCGCGCCGGCGCCCAGCGCGTAACACCCCGCGAAGGCCATCGCCGCAAGAAACGGCCTGGCGGGAAAGAGAAACCCGATCAGGAGCACGTACACCGGCAGCCTTGCGGAACAGCTCATGAACGGCGCCACCAGGATCGTCGCGAGGCGGTCGCGATTGTCGGGGATGAGCCGCGCCGACATCATGGCGGGGATGGCGCACGCGTGCGCCGAGAGCAAGGGGACGAAGGCGTGCCCCGGCAGGCCGAACGGGCGCAGCGCACGATCGGCGAGGAAGGCCGCCCTGGCCAGGTAACCGCTGTCCTCCAGGAGACTTATCAGAAAGAACAGCAGGCAGATCTGCGGGAGAAACACCAGCGTCCCCGCCACGCCCGCAATGAGCCCGTCGGAGACGAGATCCCGCACCGCCCCCGGCGCCATGACCGCCCGCACCCATTGACCGGTGTACCCGAAGAGCAACTCGATCAGGTCCATCGGCACCGTCGCCAGGCTGAAGATCGTCATGAACAGACCCGTCATGACGGTGCAGAAGACCAGCACGCCGCCGACCGGATGCGTTAAGACCCGGCCGAGCCTGTCGATGGCGACGTCCCGCGGCCCGGCCCCGCGACGACAGCGTTTTGGCAGGCCTGGCGAACCAGCTCACTCCGCCAGTTAGGGTTTTATCCGGTATCCGCTCCGGCCGGGACCTACCGGACGTGTTCCGCCGGCCGCCGGTCGGGCAGTCCCGGAGAGCCCTGCCGCCATGGTGTGCCCGGCCCCCAGGCGAGCCGCCGTCTACCGTCCGCGGGCGTCACCGCTCTGGCAACTGCTCGATCGATACTTCGACGAGTTCCAGCGCGTCTACGACGAGCGTTACCGGCAGCGTTATGGCTTCTGGCGGCCCGTCATCGCGACC
>JADFOJ010000092.1 GCA_022562915.1 Planctomycetota bacterium
TGGACACCGGCCCTACGTGATCGCGGAGCTCGGCGTGAATCACGACGGCCGGCGCGACCGGGCACTCGAGCTGGTGGACGCCGCGCACGCCGCCGGCGCCGACGCCGTCAAGGTGCAGTGGTTCGAGGCGGACCGGCTCCTGAGCCGTGCCGCCCGGTTGGCGCAGTACCAGCACTCCGGCGGCGCCCGCGACCCGATGGCCATGCTGCGGGCACTGGAGCTCGCCCCCGACGTGGTCGCCCGGATCGTCCACCGCGCCGCCGGTCTGGGTCTCGGCACGATCGCCACGCTCTTCTCGGTGGAGCACGTCCCCGCCGCGGTGCGATGCGGCTTCGACGCCTTCAAGACCGCCTCGCCGGACATCGTCAACCGCCCGCTCGTCGAGGCTCTTGCGGCGACGGGCAGACCGTTGCTGGTGAGCACCGGTGCCGCGACCATGGCGGAGGTGGACATGGTCGCGTCGTGGCTCGGCACCCACGAGCACCTGCTGATGCACTGCGTCAGCGCGTATCCGACACCCGATGCCATGGCCTCGCTCGCCGGCCGCGCCGCGATGTGCCGCGTACACCCCACGGCGCTGGGCTACAGCGACCACACCACCGCCGAGGACACCGGCGCCCTGGCCGTGGCGGCCGGCGCGTGCATCCTGGAGAAGCACCTGACGCTCGACAACCGCGCCGCCGGTCCGGACCACGCGATGTCGCTCAATCCCGCCGCGTTCGAGCGATACGTCCGGCTCGTCCACCGGGCACACCGGATGCTCGGTCCGGCGAGCAAGGGAGTCCTCCGGATCGAGCGTGACGTGCGCGAAGTCTCGCGCCAGAGTGTCACCGCCCGCTGCGAACTTCCGGCCGGGCACGTGCTGGAGTCCGCGGAGTTGACGATCAAGCGGCCCGGCATCGGGATCGCGCCGTGGCGGCTTGCCGAGACGATCGGACGCCGGCTCGCCCGGCCGGTGGCCGCGGACATGCCGCTGACGGACGAGGACCTGGCATGACCGCCGCCAGGCGCATCGCGGTGGTCACGGGTTCGCGCGCCGAATTCGGGCTGCTGAGCCCGGTCATGCGGGCGATCGACGACCATCCGGATCTTGACCTGCGCGTGCTCGTCGCGGGTGCGCACCTGCTGCCGCCGGAGTTGACCGTGCGCGAGGTCACGGCGACATTCGACGTCGCCGGCCGGATCCCGATGCAGGAGCCTGGCGCCACGTCGCGCGGCCGCGATGCCCTGGCGCTGGGGCGCGGTGTCAGCGGGTTCGCCGCGTGGCTGGGCGAGCACCCCGTCGAGGTCGTCGTCGTCCTGGGCGACCGCGCCCCGGGAATCGCGGATGAAGCGATACGGCGTGCGATCACGGGCCTTGCGCACATTCACCTGGCCGCCACGGAGCAGTCCGCCGGACGGATCGTCGCCATGGGCGAGCTTCCGGCACGCGTTCACGTCGTGGGGTCTCCCGCGGTCGACGGGTTGACCCGGATGGTGCCACTGTCCGACGAAGCCTACGACGCGCTTGGCGCTCCGGAAATCATCGTGCTGCAGCACCCCCTGGGCCGCCCCCCGGCCGCGGAGCAGGCCGTTGCCGCATGCGTGCTGGAGGCGTGTCGCCGGGCGGGCCGGGTACTGGCCATTCACCCCAACCACGACCCCGGGCGGGAGGGCATCATGGCCGCCATCCGTGCGGCCGGACTCGGCGAATGCAGTCACCTTCCGCGGCCCGACTTCGTCGGCCTGCTTCGACGCGCCAGGCTCCTGGTCGGCAACAGCAGTGCCGGGTTGATCGAGTGCGCAGCCCTGGGGGTCGCGAGCGTCAACGTGGGCCCGCGGCAGGCCGGTCGCGAGCGACCGGATAACGTGCTGGACGTACCGGAGCCTTCCCCCGATGACGGATCGATCGTGGCCCAGGCGATCGCCGCCGGGCTCTCGCGCTCCGGCGGCACGGCCCCTGCGGGACACCCGTACGGCGGCGGCGACGCGGGCCGGCGCACCGCCGCCATCCTGGCCACCCTGGACACTGAAATTCACTGTCTGGCCAAGAAAAGTACGTTCTAGACGAGCACCAGGCCCCTGTGATTTGCGGACCTTCGATCAAGTCGCCTCGACCCGGTGTCGATGAACGATTCGAGACCAGATATACCCCAGGGGATCCTCCAATGGGCGCTACCAGCAGCGAACAGCAGCAGACGGTCGTGGCTTCGGCGATCACCGAAATCAGCCACATCGCGACGCTTCCCGAGATCACGCTCAAGATCATCGAGCTTGTCGAAGATACCGGCAGCACCGCGCAGGATCTTCACAAGATCATTTCGAATGATCCGGCCCTGTGCAGTCGCATTCTCAAGGTCGTGAACTCCGCCTTCTACGGGCTGCCGCGGCAGATCGGCTCCATCAATCGGGCCATCGTGCTGTTGGGCCTCAACGCGGTGAAGAACATCGCCATCGCGGCCAGCCTGACGAAGCTGTTCCGGGGCGGCGAGCTGTGCACCCGCTTCTCCGCCAAGAGCCTGTGGATCCACTCCATCGCCACCGCTGCCTGCTCCAAGCTCGTCTGCGACGAGCTGAAGCTGAGCCTGGCCGACGAGGCGTTCCTCGGCGGACTGATCCACGACATCGGGATCATGGTCGAGGTGCAGGCGATGCGCCACGAGCTGCTGCAGGTCTTCGAGGAAATGTCGTTCGACGATGACGGCGTTCCCACGACGGACATGCGCGAGATCGAGCGACGGCTCGTGGGCGCCGATCACGAGGCGTTCGGAGCGGGGCTCTGCGAGGCCTGGAAGTTCCCGAAGTCGTTCACATTCGTGACCCGCCACCACCACGATCCGAACCAGCTTCCGGAGACCGATCGCGTCCTCACCAGCATCGTCTACGTGGCCGACCGGATGGTGGCCTCCTGCGATTACGGATTCCGAATCGATCTGCAGAGCCTGGACTACGACCCGGAGGTTCTCGATAAGCTCGGCCTGTCCGCGGAGCAGCTCCAGTCCGTCAAGGACAAGCTCCCCGAGGCGTTCGAAGAGATCGAAGCGACCTTCGGATAGGAGGGGGCATTGTGCGGCCGGAGGCCGTTACGGAGCGCTCACGCGACTACCCAGCCTATCATGGGCTGCATGTCGGAAACGATCCGAGTGAACTTCGGTCGGCCGATACCGGTATTCCCGTTGTCGGATGCAGTGCTGCTGCCGCACGCTATTCAGCCGTTGCACATCTTTGAGACGCGCTATCGGCAGATGGTCAACGACTGCCTGGATGGTTCGGGACAGATCGCGATCGCGACCTTCGCGAACGACGACTGGAGCGATGACGACAGTGCGCTGCCGTCGCTTCGCCCGGCCGTATGCGTGGGTCAGATCGTGCAGCACGAAGCGCTGGAGGACGGCCGGCACGACATCCTGCTCCAGGGGATCTGCAGAGCTCGGATCGTTCGAATGATCGAGCCGGAGAACGGCCGAGCGTACCGCCAGGCAGACCTGGCGCCGCTGGAGGCGGTCGACGCACAACCGCCTGCCATGACCCGCATCCGCCGTCAGCTTCGCGAGATGCTGACGAGCCCGCGGCTGAGCCGCATGCGATCCGTGGCGACGGTCATGGCATGGTTCGATCGCGACGACGTGTCCACGCACGCGCTGCTGGAGTTCATCGGGTTCGCGCTGCTGAAGGACAGTGAGCTCAAGTACCAGTTGCTGGCCGAGGCGAACCCGGTGCGCCGCGCCGGGATCATCAAGGACGAGTTGGCCAACATCGACCTCCTGGTCGGCCGCGCTCAGCGGCAGCCGTTCGAGACGTGGCCGAAGGGGATGAGTTGGAACTAATGAAGCCCTATCCCAACCACCCGTTCCTCCGTAACCGCAGCAGCGCCTTCTGAAGCGTGCTGCCCGGGCAGGCCGTCGGGGCCCCCCACTCCTGGTGCGTGTGTACCCGGCTGAGCGGAATGTTGTACACGCGCATCAGTGTCGAGACGTTGACGCGGACACCGTCGAGTTGGGCGGCGCTTGGCTGCTGCTGTTCGAAGTTGCCCAGGACCACGATGCCGATGTTGCCCGGATTGTGGTCCTTGACGTGGGCGCCCTGCCAGTTCAGCGGCCTGGCCTCCCACACACGGCCGGCCCGGTCCACGGCGAAGTGGTATCCGATATCGCCCCAGCCCTTTCGCCGATGCAGGCGCCGGATGCCCTCCAGGTGCGCGGCGACCGTCGCATGGTCGGTCGCAAAGAACGGGTCCATGCCGTCGTGATGAAGCGTGATGAACCGGATCGACGACATGCGGTTCATGCGGGTCGGGACCGGCCGGCCGTGCGCCCACGCGGACCTGGGCAGCAACTTCCGGCGCCAGTCCGGCGTCGGCGGTGGCGGGGCAGGCCTGGGGATCGCGGTCGTCTCCTGCTGCACATCGGGCGAACGGGGCGGCCGGGCAGGCCACGGTGGACTCGGCATCGGGCTCAGGACGGTCTGCTTCGCGCATCCGGCCAGCACGGAAAGCCCAAGCAGCAGGAACAGCCGTCGCGAACCGGCTTCGTCAGCGTCCGATCCCGGCGCGCGAGCGTCCCCTTTCTCGAAGCAATCTTCACACATGGGTCACGTCACCTATCGGCCTCCGGCCGAACGCAACTGGAGTATCGACGGCCGGGCGCCGCCGGCCGCGCGTTGCCGGGCAGGTACCCATAATCCGCTCTTGGGGCGGCGCTTGAGCCGGCCGCCCGGGCGTGTCGATGGCACCCGTGAGCCATCGTTTTGGGGCCTGGCCCCGGCCGCGGGGCCGAGCGTCGCTGCCTGCCACTGTAATCCATGTAATCACAAGTGTTTATGACGTTTCAACCTCGCGGCTACGAGACGCCTTTCACGCGACGCAAACGCCGGAAAACGCTATAATACGGTGCTCTTTCCGGGCCCCGACACAACGCTGAGCGAGGTACGACGATTACCACCCACAACGACTACACGTCCGAGTCGATCCAGGTTCTGGAAGGGCTCGAGGCGATCCGCAAACGCCCCGGGATGTACGTCGGCGGCGTGACGCCGGCGGCCCTGCATCACCTGGTCTACGAGTGCGTCGACAACGCCATCGATGAGGTGATGGCGGGCTTCGCCACGACCGTCACCGTGCTGCTCGGCGTGGACGGATCATGCACGGTCATCGACGACGGCCGCGGCATGCCGGTGGATCCGATGGTGCACGAGAACCCCGCCATCAACGGCCGGGCGGCGGTCGAGGTCATCATGACCGAGCTGCACGCGGGGGGGAAGTTCGACGACAACGTGTACAAGGTGTCGGGCGGGCTGCACGGCGTTGGCGTGAAGTGCGTCAACGCCCTGTCGAAGTGGACCGAGGTCGAAGTCGTCAAGGACGGCACGGTGTACCTGATCACGTTCGAGCGGGGCGAAATCGACAAGCCGCTTCACATCGTGGCCACCCGCGACGGCACCGACGACCAACACCCTCGGACGACGGGCACGAAAATCAGCTTCCAGCCCGACCCCGATATTTTCCCGGATCCGACGCTCCGGTTCGACATGCTCCAGCACCGGTTGCGAGAGCTGGCGTACCTGAACCCCGGCGTGGTGATCCGGCTGATCGACGAGCGCGTCGACAAGTCAGGCAAGCCCCGGGAGCAGACCTTCCACTACGACGACGGGCTGCTCGGCTACGTCAAGCACCTCAACCGCTCCAAGACGGTCGTCAGCCCCGCCATCCGGATGACGCAGACGGACGAGAAGCTCGGTATCACGGTGGACATCGCGATCCAGTACACCGACTCGCCCAGCGAACTGCTGCTGGCGTTCGGCAACAACATCCAGAACCCCGACGGCGGCACGCACGTCGCGGGTTTCAAGACCTCGCTGACACGGACGATCAACGGCTACGCCCGCAAGACCAAGATCCTCAAGGACATCACGCCGTCGGGCGACGACCTGCGCGAAGGGCTGACGGTGGTGCTGTCGGTCAAACTCCCCGAGCCGCAGTTCAACAACCAGACGAAGGAAAAGCTGCTCAATCCCGAGGTGGAGAAGGTGGTCAGCGCGACGGTGGCCGAACAGCTCAAGAGCTGGCTGGAGCAGAACCCCACCGATGCGCGGCGCATCTGCCTGAGGGGGGTCCTGGCCGCCCAGGCGCGCGAGGCTGCCCGCCGCGCCCGCGAGCTGATCAAGCGCAAGAGCGCCCTGGACTCCGGCGGCATGCCCCAGAAGCTCGCCGACTGCGTCACCAGGGACGTCGACCGCTCGGAGCTGTTCATCGTCGAGGGCGATTCGGCGGGCGGCTCGGCCAAGGGCGGACGCGATCACGAGACGCAGGCGATCCTGCCGCTGCGGGGCAAGATCCTCAACGTCGAAAAGGCACGCATCGACAAGGTCCTGGCATTCGAGGAGATCCGCATCCTCATCCAGGCGTTGCAGTGCGGCATCGGCGAAGACTTCGACGTCTCGAAGCTTCGCTACGGGCGGATTGTCCTTCTCACCGATGCAGACGTCGACGGTTCTCATATTCGCACGCTGCTGCTGACCTTCTTCTTCCGGCAGATGCCGGAACTCATCAAGCGTGGACACATCTACGTCGCCCAACCGCCGCTGTACCTCGTCACGAAGAACAAGAAGAGCCGGTACGTCCTCAACGACAAGGAGTTGTCGGAGAGCCTCACCGAGCTCGCGCTCGCCAACGCGGTTCTCGTGATCCACGACGACGAGGGTGCCGAGACGCGCCGCATCGAGGGCAATGAGCTGACCGGTCTCGTCGGCATTCTGGGCCGCCTCCAGGAGCTGGTGCACATCTCCGAGCGCCGCGGGATTCCGTTCTCGACGCTGCTGGAGTCGCGTGAAAAGGATCCGTCCGGCGAGCGGAGGCTGCCGACACACCAGGTTCGCTGGCGGGAGGGCCGGGAGTTGTGCTGGTCGGAACAGCACGCCCAGGATGTCATCAAGAGCCACCAGCTCATCCTGGACGACCTGGCCTCCGGCGGGCAGAGCAACGGAGACCGCTCCGAGGTGGCGACGCTGCGCGAGCTGCACGAGAACCGGGAACTCGAGAAGATCTTCGAGCGCCTCCTCGAGTTCGCCGTCGACATCGAGGACTACGCAGTGGTCCAGGAGGAGTCGGTCTCCGGCGAGAGGCTCCCGACCCGCTATGCCTGGCTGGTGGATCCCGACTCGGACAAGATCGATGTCGTGGACGCACCGAACATCCCGGCCATTCTCACCTGCCTGCACGATATCGGCCGCCGCGGCATCGACATCAAGCGGTTCAAGGGCCTCGGCGAGATGAACCCCGAGCAGTTGTGGGAGACGACCATGGATCCGGCCCGGCGAACGCTGCTGCGTGTCAGCTGGGACAGCGGCTCCGACGCCGATCAGCTCTTCGCCACCCTGATGGGCGAGAACGTCGAGATCCGGCGGGCGTATATCGAGGAGCACGCGCTGGAGGTCAAGAACCTGGACGTCTGAGGGGAAGGGAAGGGAAGAAAATAGACCGGGAGTAATTTTCGGCGGCCGAAAAATACTCCCGGTCTATTTTCTTCCCGCCGGATCCACCACCCCCGCCTCGGCGAACCCGCGTGCGCGTATCAGGCATGAATCACAACGCCCGCACGGGCGGCCCGTCTCGGGAAGCGGATCGTAGCAACTGAACGTGAGGCCGAAGTCGACGCCCAGTTCGCGTCCGCGGGTGATGATCTGCGCCTTGGTGAGCTCGATCAACGGCGTATGGATCCGCAGACGCGTCCCCTCGACACCCGATCTCGTGGCGAGGTTGGCCATCGTCTCGAACGCGGTGACGTACTCGGGCCGGCAATCGGGGTAGCCGGAGTAATCGATCGCGTTGATGCCGATGAACAGGTCGGCCGAGCCGAGCACCTCGGCGAAGCCCAGCGCGACGCTCAGGAAGATCGTATTGCGCGCCGGCACGTAGGTGACCGGGATGTCGCCGGCGATCTCACCGGGGGAACGGTCCTTGGGGACGTCGATGTCGTCGGTCAGCGCCGAGCCGCCCAGGGCGCGAAGATCGATACGGGCGATCCGGTGCTCGCACGCGCCCAGCGCCCGCGCCACCGCCGCGGCCGCGGCCAGCTCGACGCGATGGCGCTGGCCGTAGTCGAAACTCAGCGCGTGGCAGTCGAAACCCCGGCGCCGCGCAATCGCCAGGACCGTTGCGGAGTCCACGCCGCCGGACACGAGCACGACGGCACTGCTTGTCGACGGCCGGTCAGTTGGCGTGGGGATTCGCAAACCCCCTGAACAGGGTCATCCAGAGAATGCGCACGTCGAACATGATTGACCAGTTGCGAATGTAGAAAAGGTCGTACTGCAAGCGTTTGCGCAGGCTCGTATGACCGCGGTGACCGTTGACCTGTGCCCACCCGGTGATGCCGGGCTTGACGTTCTGCCGCAGCATGCACCCCTGCCATTCGTCGCGAATGCCGCTGATGAGCTCCGCCATCGGCCGCGGGCCGACCAGTGACATGTCGCCGATGATCGCCACATGCCTCAGGTTCAGCCCGCCGGCGCGCAGGCGGCGCAACGCCATGCGGAAGGAGAATCGCCACGCCAGCAACCCCATGGCGGCGCACGCCCCGTAGAGCATGAACTGCATGCCGCTGTAATGCCGGCCTCCGAACAGGATGTTCTGGAACATGCTCAAGGTGACGATCGTCGCCCCGAGGCCGATGGCCACGCCCTTCACGATCGTGCCCGCTTCGAGAAAGAACCGCTCATCGCGCCGGGGGCGATACTGCCCCACCCACAACAGGGCAAGCATCATGATCGGCGCGGCGAACTCCATCGGTATCGCGTGCGTCGAATAGGCAAACGACTCGTCGCCCCCCGCGGGTGGACGCACGCCTGCGAACGCGTAGAACCGCAAGCCGTACGCCGCCACGCCCGCGGCCACGACCACCGCGAGGTCGGACCCGATCAGGACGCTTCGGAAGAATCGACGCTGCTGTCTCAGCACGGTGGAGCTCTCAAGACTGCTGCCGGGAACCGTCGGCCGCCCATGGTCCCGATTCCCTGGGATTTTTCAACTCGGCCTCCAGGTTGCGCAGAAGCTCACGGCCTCGTTCCGAGAGGTCGCCGGCGGCGACGATCCGGACGACCGCGTAGAAGTCCCCGCACTGCCCCCGGCCGTTGGTCACTCCCTTGCCCTTGACGCGGAGCTTCTGCCCGCTGGACGCGCCGGGCGGGATCTTGACCTCGGCGGATCCCTTGAGCAGCGGAAGCGTGACCGCGGTGCCGAAGGACGCCTCGACGATCGTCACCGGCACGGTGATGTACACGTCCAGCCCCTCGCGGCGGAACCACGGATGCAGCCCGACGTCCACGGTGAGTATCAGGTCGCCGGCGGGGCCGCCGTCGATGCCGGGGTTGCCCTTGCCCTTCACGCGCAGTCGCGCCCCGGAGTCGACTCCGGGTGGGATCGTGACACTGATCGTCTGCGGCGGCACCGAGCCGAGGCTCAGCCGTACGTTCTCCGTACCGCCGAGCGCCCCGGTCATGAAGCTCACCTGGAGACTGTGACCCAGATCGGCGCCGCGCCGCGGCGGGACGGCGCCCCGTGCCCCGCGGCCGAAGGGATCGCCCCCCCGTTGGCCGAACAGCTCTTCGAAAGCGCTGGAGAAGTCTTCTGCGCCAAAGGGGCTGCCGCGATACTCGCCGGACCAGGCTCCGCCGCCGAAGCCGCCCGGCCCCTGGCCGACACCGACGCCCGCGTGCCCGAACCGGTCGTACGCCTTGCGTTTCTCGGCGTCGGAGAGGACGTCGTACGCCTCCTGCACCTCGGCAAAGCGCGTCGCCGCATCGGAGGACGTGTTCACGTCGGGGTGGAACTCCCGCGCGAGCCGCCGGTACGCCTTGCGAATGGCGTCGGCGCCGGCGGCGCGCTCCACGCCAAGCACGTTGTAATAGTCCTTGTCACCGGCCATTGCGGGTGGTGAGTATATGGTGGCGGAGAACCTACCGGCGCTGATCCGCCGGAGGGATCCTGAGCCGCGCGGGATCGTCCAGGACCGCATCCGGCGGGGCGTCGATGTCGGCGTACACCTCGATGCGCCGCATGAAATACACGCGGTGCCGCCCGTTCGCCAGCAACTCGGTCTCCAGGACGATCGGGTCGAGTTCGCCTCTCACGAAGTCAGCCGCGAGATACCGGCGCAGGTGCTCGTCGGGGTCGAGCGGCGCCTGTATCGCGGAGCCCGCCACCGGATCGATCCGGGGCGGACGCCGTTCCGCGGCCCAGTCACCCGTCCCGGCGATGATCGCCCACCACGAGGCCAGCAGGAGTACGGCCGCCCACCCGGAAAGAGTGACCGCGAGGTTCCGGCGCGGGGCGTCCGGTGCAACCTCCACGCGCAGGGCCGCGTCGGTCTCCTGCCGGACGCGGTCGCCAAGCAGACCCATATCGAGTTGGCGCAAGGCGAGCGTCCGCCACAGCGGCGCCGCGGGACCCGCCAGTCGCTCGAAGCGATCCAACTCCTGAGGCGTGGCCTCGTGATCCATGATCCGCCCGATCAGCGTCTCGGACTCTTCGGGCGGCATGGTTGGCTCCTCGGCGGGTGATGGGCGATCGGGCATGGTGTTTCAGACCCCCACGAGATGAGAGACTAGCGTTGGCGGGCGCGGTGCTGCGCAGGCTTCGGTTGATCGGGGACGTCGAGATCGCCAAGCTCCTCCCGCAGCATTCTGCGGCCGCGGGCCAGCCGCGTCTCGATCGTGGTGATGGGAAGTTCCAGGACCTCGCTGATCTGCCGGTACGTCAGGCTGCGCAGGCAGCGCAGCAACAGCGGCTCCCGGTAGGCCAACGGAAGGCTCAGCGCCTGCTCCATGATCCGGTCGGCGGCTTCACGCTGCTCGGCGCGGCACTGCACCTCGCCGGTGAGACCGGCGGGCTCGGAGACGATACCCGTCTCTCGACCGTCGGCGCTCTCCCACTGCGGGCGGCCCAGGTGAAGCATCGAACGGGACGAACGTGCGGCGCCCCGGCAGACGTTCAGCGCGATCTGCCGCAGCCACGGGCGAAAGGCCTGGGCGTCGCGCAAGGTATGGAGCTTGTCGATGAACTTCACGGCAACGTCCTGGAGGAGGTCTTCGACCTCGATGAAGTGAGGACGGTGGGCCAGAACAATCGCGGCGACCCACCGTCTATGGGCGCGCCACAGCTCCTGCAGCGCGACACGATCACCGTCGCGAGCTCGCTCGATGAGCTGCTCGTCCGCGCTGTGCCGGAAGCCCATTGATCCACGGGATGGAGTCAGGACACCCCTCCGTCTGGAAAACGACGCTATTTTTGGCATTGGAGCCTATCCTCCCGGCACCCTGCACGGCCCGCCCTCGCTCGCACGGGCTCCCATGACAGCCGCCGAACATCCTGACACGTACTCGATGAGCTTCGGTGACCACCTGGAGGACCTCCGCCGCCGTGTTCTCTGGGCGGTCGCGGTGCCCCTGCCCCTGGCAATCGTCATCTTCATCTTCAGCGATCCCCTCATCGAGTGGCTCTATCGCCCGCTCGACCCCGTACTGGCCTCCTTCGGCCTGCCGCGGCGCCTCCAGGCATTGGGACCGGCCGAGGTGCTCGTCATCAAGCTGAAGTTGAGCCTCATCGCGGCGGCGGTCCTCGCGGCGCCGTGGATCCTCTGGCAGGTGTGGCTCTTCGTGCGACCGGGGCTCTTCGGGCACGAGCGACGGTTCGTCAACTTCCTGGTGCCCGGCAGTGCGATACTCACCGTGACCGGTCTGGCCCTCATGTACTACGTCATGCTGCCGCTGATGCTGCGCATGCTGGTGCTGTTCGGCACGGCACTGCA
This sequence comes from Planctomycetota bacterium, assembly GCA_022562915.1. Lineage (GTDB taxonomy): Bacteria > Planctomycetota > Phycisphaerae > Phycisphaerales > SM1A02 > JADFOJ01. Next base: position 11,781 of record JADFOJ010000092.1, read on the forward strand.
GCTGGGCGGGACCAACGTCATGGACGACGCCCGCGTCACCGCGGCACTGGACGCGTCGCCCGTCATCGAACTGCGACTGCAGAACCCCGCGGCCCCGGCGCCCGGCAACGTGTGGATGCTGTGGCCGCAGATGGAACTCTACGTGGCCGTCGCGGGGGAATCCGAAGGCCGCGACGGGGAGGCGTCCGGGGGGATCGAGATCCTGCTGGTGCCGACAGCAAGCGGTTCGATCATCTCGCAGGAGTTCCGGCTGACGACGTACATCAACTTCGTCCTCCTGTTGATGCTCGGCATCGTCGTCGCGTTCCAGATGCCGATGGTCATCCTGCTGGCGGGATGGCTCGGGCTCGTTTCGGAGAAGCAGCTTCGGGCAAAGCGCAAGTACGCGTTCTTCGCGTGCGCCCTCACGGCGGCCGTGATCACGCCCGCCGACGCCATGTCGATGGTCATCATGCTGATCCCGCTGGTCGGGTTGTACGAGTTGAGCATCCTGCTGATGGTGCTCGTGCCGGCTTCCCGCGTCGCCGAGGGGACCCTGTTGCGGCGGTCCGGCCGGCCCAGGCCATGATCAACGAGCGCGAAGTCACCCCGCTGGACGTCTCGATGATGACCCGCGCACTGTCCCTGGCGGCCACGGCGGCTGAGTCCGGCGAGGTGCCGATTGCGGCGGTCGTGTACCGCGGCGAGGAGGTGCTGGCCGAAGCGGCCAACAACCGCGAGGCGACCGGGGACCCGATCGGCCATGCGGAGATGCTCGCCCTGAGCGCCGCCGGGCGCGGCAGCGGCTCGTGGCGCCTGCTCGAGTGCACCATGGCCGTCACACTGGAGCCGTGCGCGATGTGCGCCGGCGCCATGGTCAACGCCCGCCTGGGCCGGCTGGTCTATGGTGCCGACGACCCCAAGGCCGGCGCGTGCCGCTCGCTGTACCGGATCCCGACCGACCAGCGTCTGAATCACCGCGTGACGGTCATCGGCAACGTGATGGCCGAGCAATGCGCCGGGCTCCTTCGGGAGTTCTTCGAGCAGCGGCGGGGGCGTTCATGAGCGTACCGGGGACTCTGCGGCTGGTGTGCTTCGACCTCGGTGGCGTCGTCATCCGGATCTGCCGGTCATGGGCCGAGGGGTGCGCCGCCGCGGGAATGCCGGTGCGCGACCCGGCGCTGTGGCAGCGAACCCGGCCCGCCCGGCGCCGGCTCATCGAGCAGTTGCAGACGGGGCGGATCGACGGCGCCACGTTCGCGGCACGTGCCAGCGACCAGGTGGCGGGCCTGTACAGCCCCGAGGAGATCCTCGGCATTCACCACGCGTGGCTGCTCGACGAGTACGAGGGCGCCGCGGATCTGATCGACCGCGTGCACGGGGCCGGGCTCGACACGGCGGCGCTGTCCAACACGAACCACGAGCACTGGCGCCGGTTGGCCGGTCTTCCGGCGATCATGCGCCTGCACCACCGGCTGGCGTCACATCACCTGGGCCTGCACAAGCCGGATGCGATGATCTACCGCCGGCTGGAGGAGCAACTGGGCTATGCCGGCGAGCAGATCATCTTCTTCGACGACACCCCGGAAAACGTCGTCGCCGCCCGGGGCGTGGGGTGGCACGCCCACGAGATCGATCCCGAGGACGACCCGCCGCAACAGGTCGCCGCGGTCCTTCGTGACTACGGCGTCGAGGTCTAGTGCTCTGTCACGGCCGAATCTTGGCGTTGGACCGGACCTCATTCCGTCTGGCGGCGTTGCCGCTCCTCGCCGTATCTTTGGATATGCCTTCGTCGCGTCGCCTTGCCAGACGAAACGATCTC
>JADFOJ010000093.1 GCA_022562915.1 Planctomycetota bacterium
GGCCGTGCCGCCGGCGGCCATCACCGCGGCCAGGTCGCGTGCCGAGGCCTTGACCCCTGCGCCGGCTTCGACGAGACGCCCGAGGTCGGTCTCGTCCATCCCGATCCGGAATGTGCCGTTGACGACGCCGATCGAGGCGGGCACGGCGCCGCCGGCCCGGACGATCCTCTGCATGAGCCTCAGCGTCTCCAGGGCGCAACCGCCACCGGGTTTCCAGCCCGGTGCAACGCACGCGGGCGCGCGGCCGAGCGGTGTCGCCGGCAACCCCGCCGTCGCGACGGCGGTCTCCAGGGCGACCACCGGCCGCCGCCGGCGCAGCGCGTGGTCAACCTCCGGATGAATCTTCACGGCGGCCACGGCCTACCGTCGCCGACTGCGCAGGCGCCCTCCGATCCGGCGCGACGGCAGGGCGGCCGGGACGAGTCCGCCGGGGAACTTCGTCGTGTCACGGGAGGCCTCCTGCGACGGCGGCGCGACCGGGACACGGCTGTGTTCGACGCGAAGTTCCTCCTGTCGCCTCTGGTCGCGCTCGCGCTTCGCCGTCACCTCGGCGGGGATCGGCCCCGGCTTGAAGTCGTTGTAGATCTCGCGAGGAATCTCCACCCCCGCCACCTGCTCGATCGTGGTGAGCATCGCCCCCTGCTCCGGGGTGGCGAAGGACCATGCCTCGCCCGAGCGGCCCGCCCGGGCCGTGCGCCCGATGCGATGGACGTACACCTCGGGGTCCTCCGGCAGGTCGAAGTTGATCACGTGGGAGATGTCGGCGACGTCGAGCCCGCGGGCGGCGAGGTCCGAGGCGACCAGCACGCTCAACTCGCCACGGCGAAACTGCGTCAGGACGCGGTTTCGCTTGCCCTGGTACATGTCGCCGTGCATCGCATGCGCGTCGATCCCCTTGCGAGAGAGGTACGCCGCAAGCGCGTCAACGGTGTTTTTCGTCCGGCAGAAGATGAGTGTCAGTGCCGGATCCTCGTGTTTGAGCAGGTGCACGAGCAGCTTCTTCTTGTCCCACGCCTCGACGGAGAAGTACCGCTGGCGGACCTCCGACACCGTCAGGGCGTCGCCTCCCGCCGAGACGATCTTCTCGGGGTTCCGCATGTACTGCCGGGCGAGTCGCTCGATCTCCGGCGAGATCGTCGCCGAGACGAAGATCGTCTGCCGGTCGTGGGTGATGGATCCGAGGATGCGGCGGATATCGTCGCGGAAGCCGATGTCCAGCATGCGGTCCACTTCGTCCAGGACCACGTAGCGGATGTTGTCGTACGGCAGCATCCCGCGCCCGTGCATGTCCATGAGCCGTCCGGGCGTCCCGACCACGATCGACGGGTTCTTCTGGAGGCGATCCATCTGGATCCGGATCCGCTGCCCGCCGTAGATGGCCACGATCCGCGTCCGGCCGAAGGACGCCAGGCGGTGCAGCTCCTCGGTGACCTGGATGGCCAGCTCGCGCGTCGGCACCAGGATCAGCACTTCGATTGCGACGTCGCCGCTGATCTGCTGCAGCAGCGGCAGCCCGAATGCGGCCGTCTTGCCCGTGCCTGTCCTGGACTGACCGAGTATGTCCTTGCCGGCGAGGGCCATCGGAATCAGGTCCACCTGGACCTTCGTCGGGATCTCGAATCCGAGCGCCTCGACGGCTTTGAGCAGTTGCTCCGACAGCCCCAGATCGGCAAAGCTTACGGATGGTTCGGCCATGGTCTCGTCGGGCCCCGGCTTGTCCAGTGTCTCGGACGTCATGATCCACGGCACTCCATCCGCGGATCATGGTATGGCGGCAGCTTTGACGATACAACCGCTGCATGAGCGAGACGAGCCGCATCCGCATCAACCTGTCTGCCGTCGAGAGCAACATCCGGATTCTCCGGGACGTCGTGGGGCCCGAGACGGTGATCTGCCCCATCGTCAAGGCGGACGCATACGGTCTCGGCGCGGCGCCGATCGCCAGGCACCTGGTCGCGGCCGGCGCGGGAATGCTGGCGGTGTACACCTCCGACCAGGCCGCTGTGCTCGCCCGGTCGGCGATCGGCGGACCCATCCTGGTGCTGCTGCCGGTTCGCCGGATGCAGCGCATCGATGAAGCCTACCGCTTGCTGATCCGCGGCGACCTGCACTTGACCGTTCACGATTCCAGCCACCTTGACGATCTCGGTCGCATTGCCGAGCACTACGCCACCGTCATCCCGCTGCACCTCGAGGTCGACACCGGCATGAGCCGCGGCGGCTGCGCGCCGGCCGAGGCACCGGTCATCACCCGTCGGATAAGCAAACACCGGTGGCTTCGACTCGCCGGGATGAGCACCCACTTCGCCCGGGCCGCCTCGGATGCCCGGTTCACCAACAAGCAGCTGTCGATCTTTGACGAGGTACTGGCCACGTGCTCCCCGTCGATGCCGGAGGAGTGCCTCATCCACGCGGCCAACAGCGTGGCGACCCTTCGCCATCGCCGTTACCACAAGACCATGGTCCGCGTCGGCCAGGCGTGGGCCGGGCTCGGGGCGGAGCACCTGTCGGACGGATCGTTCCGCCGCCAGGGGGCCGAACTGCGGCCGATCGTGTCGTGGACCAGCAACATCGTCCAGATCAAGACGATCGAGCGTGGCACGACCGTCGGATACGGGTCGACCTGGACCGCCCGGCGCCGCAGCCGGATCGGGCTGGTTCCGGTCGGGTATGCCGACGGCTACCCGATGGGCCTTGCCGCCACCGATGCCGAGCCGAAGCCGGCGTGCGTCCGCGTTGACGTCGCAAAGCCTGGCGGCACGAGCTTCGTTCGGGTCGTCGGGCAGGTGAACATGGACCAGATCACCATCGACCTGACCGATCTCGCCTCGCCGCGGAGCCGCGATCCAGGGGTCGGCGTCGGGACCGAGGTCGAGCTCATCGGGACGGATCCCCGCTGCCCGAATCACGTGCCCACGCTCGCCCGCACCGCGGGCACGGTGCCGCACCAGGTGATGTGTTCGCTCAACCCGCGGATCAAGCGGTCGTACCATGCGACGGAGCGCTACCAGCGGGAGGCGGTCAGCAGTGAACAGGTGTCAGTGGGCGGATAGACTGGCGCCGCGTGGACGGCATGTCCGGCCATTTCGACGCGGTGGTGATCGGTGGTGGGCCCGCCGGCAGCAGCTCTGCCCGGGCGCTCGCCCGGCTCGGCTGGCGCACGGCGCTGGTCGAGCATGGGCCGCGGCACCGCCTCAAGACATGTGGGACATGCCTGAACGCCCGTGCCGTCCGCCTGCTGCGCCGCGCCGGCGTGCTGCAGGACGTGCAGGGCATCGCCGTCGGCGCGACGTGCCGGGTGCGCGTTCACGTTGTCGGGAAACCCGTCCTGTCGGTGGCGCTGCCGCGGTGCGGTGACGCCGGCGGGGGCCTGCTCGTGCCGCGGGACCGGCTCGACCAGTTGCTCATCGATCTCGCCCGGCAGGCGGGCGTGCAGGTCGTCCAGCCCGCAACGGCCCGGGTCATCGACGTGACGTCGCGTGGTGCACTGATCGAGCTTCGGCAGGGGCCGTCCACCGTTCGCCTGCGGTCGCGGCTCGTCGTCGGCGCCGACGGGCTGCGCAGCGCGGTGGCCGATGCCGCGGGGCTGGGTCGGCGGCACCGCGCCGGGAGCAAGTTCGGTTTCGCCATGGACGTCGCGTCTCCGGCGGGTGGGGCGGTGCCGCCGGACACCATCGAGATGTTCGTGGTGCGCGGCGGTTACCTGGGGGTCGTGGATCATGGCGCCGGGCGCCTTCACCTGGCGGGGCTCGTGGACGGGCGACGCGGCCGGGCGGGCAACCCCATCGACTTCGTCGAGTCGGTCGCGGGCCGGTTCGACGCGCTGCGGCGCGCGGGGCTGCACCGGCTGCGCCGCCGGGCGTTCGACCGCATGACCGGCGCCGGACCGATTCCCTGCCGCCCGCAGCGCGTCGCCGCGGGCCCGGTGGCACTCGTCGGTGACGCCGCCGGCTACACGGAACCGTTCAGCGGCGAGGGCATCAGTTGGGCGCTTCAGAGCGCCGAGATCCTCGCCGAGTCCGTCACCGGCCAGGCGCCGGGCGACTGGACCGCTGACTCGGCGCGCCGCTATCGACGCGGATGGAGACGACGCATCGGCCGCCGCCAGCACTTCGGTCGGGTGCTGGCGTCCGTCCTGCAGCAGCCCGGTCTCACCGGCAGCCTGCTGGCTTTCCTGGGCCGTCACCCGGCGCTCGGGGCGTGGCTGGTGCGACGCGCGGTGATGCCATGACCCGGGCCCCGGCCGAACCCCACGCCGCACGTGTTCCCCGGGCGGCCTCTTCGGGCCAACGCCGCCGGCCGCGGCTGGTCGGGCTGGGCACCGCGACGCCGGCGCACGTCCTGGCGGCCGCCGACACCCGGCTCCGGCTGGCGAGGCTGTGGCGGCTCACCGGCGATGACCTGGATCGCTGGCAACGGATCATGGTCGCCAGCGGAATCGACACGCGGTACGGCGTCCTGCCGCCGGAGGAGGTCCTGGGGCTTTCCACGGAGGCGCGCATGCAGGCGTACGAGCGGCTCGCCCCGGAGCTTGCCGGGCGGGCTGCCCGGGCGGCCCTTCGCGACGCCGGCGTGCGGGGCGGGGACGTGACGGACCTGGTCGTCGTGTCGTGCACGGGCTTCTCGGCGCCGGGCGTGGACGTCGCACTGGTGCAGACGCTGGGGCTGCGGGCAACGGTCCGTCGCACGATGGTCGGGTTCATGGGTTGCTTCGGGGCGATCGTGGGTCTGCGCACCGCGGTGGGAGCGTGCGCGGCCCAGGACACCGCCGTGTGCCTGGTGGTCTGCGTCGAGCTGTGTTCGCTGCACCTGCCCAGCGTTCCGAGCCCCGAGAACCAGGTTGCCGCGGCGCTCTTCGCCGACGGTGCCGCGGCGGCCGTCGTCGTCGGCGACCGCGCACCGGCGGTCCGGCCGGACGGCGGGGCGCGGGGCGAGCTTGGACGGGTGACCACCGGCCGCAGCCGGCTCATCACGCGCGGCCGCGACTGGATCTCGTGGAGGATCACCGATGCGGGCTTCGCGATGACGCTGAGCCGGAAGGTGCCGGCGGCCCTGGGTGCCGTGGTTCCTGCGATCGTGGACGAGGCGATCGCCCTGGGCGATGCCCGGCCGGAGTGTTTCGTCGTTCACCCGGGCGGCCCGGGGATACTCGACGCCGTGGACGACGGGCTCGCCCTCGGCGGCGGGTTCGGCATCGAGGCGGCCCGGCACGTTCTGCGGCACTACGGGAACATGTCCTCCGGGACCGTGCTGTTCGTGCTCGCCGAGGCGCTTCGCCGCGGCCACCGGCCGCCGGCGCTGCTGGTCGCCTTCGGTCCCGGTCTCGCCGTGGAGACCCTCCTGGTCCTGCCGGCCCGATAACTCGCGGAGCCTCGGGTGCCGCAGCCGGATTCACGTCGAGCCTCCGGGCGACCGATACCACTGGCGGCGAGAGCGCGAAGTTCGGGAAGCGAACACGATCTACGAGGGACCGCCTTCGGGCCGACCCACCTGGAGTGATGCTTCCCGAACTACGCGCTCTCGTGCTGCGCGGGGTACGATGCCGTCCATGGTTGTGCCGGGCGACACCCTCACGCAGGTTGCGCGGCGCCCCGTTCGCCTTGGGGCCGTGAGCTTCGTGAACACGCTGCCGCTCATCGACGGGCTCGAGAACCTCGCCGACCTGGAACTGCACTACGCCGTGCCCAGCACGCTGCTGGACACGCTGCTGGACGACGAGGTAGACCTCGCGTTGTGTTCGTCGATCGACTACCAGCGGTCCAGGACGCCGCTGGTCATCGTCCCGTGCGGGTTGCTGGGATGCGACGGCCCCACGCTCACCGTGCGGTTGTATTGCACCGGGCCCATCGATCGCGTCACCGAGGTGCACTGCGACACGGACAGCCACACCTCCGTCGCACTGCTGCAGATCCTGCTGCGCGAGTTGCACGGCATTGCCCCTGAACTGGTGGCGTTCGACGCCCGGCCGCGTGGGCCGCACGACCCGCCCCGGGACTGGCCGCCGGCGTTGCTGCTGATCGGCGACAAGGTCGTCACCGACTCCCCGCCCTCTGCCCGGTACCCGCACCAGCTCGATCTCGGCGCGGCGTGGGTGGAGCTGACGGGGCTGCCGTTCGTCTTCGCCCTGTGGCTCGCCCGGCGCGACGCCGACCCGGCCGTGGTCGCCGTGGCGGCGAACGTCCTCGACCGGCAGCGCCGCTACAACAGGGAACGACTGGACCTGATCATCGAGCGCAAGGCTCGGCCGCGCGGCTGGCCCGTCGCGCTGGCGGCCTCGTACCTCAAGGGCAAACTCGCCTTCGAGTTCACCGATGCGCGCCGCCGCGGTCTCGAACTGTTCTTCGACAAGGCGTGCGAGCACGGCCTGGTGGACGGGAGACGGCCGTTGGAGATTGTCAATTTGTCATAGCTCGCTGCGCTATTGTCAGTCATGCCCCGCATCTGCCGGTTCCGGATCGCCGCCATCGATGAACTCTACCGGCAGTTGCGCTACGCGCCGCGTGCGGCGCGGCTCCGGCAGATGGAGTCCGCCGAGCGCCTGGCGGACGAGATCGACCCGGGGCAGATCTATCCGCAGGACTTTGTCATGTTCAGGGTGACCGGCTATCGCCCGGAGCAGGCGCTGCCGGTGCCGGGGCTCGTCGGCGCCGCCCTGGTCGGGGACCTCGCGGCGTTCATTCAGCGTCTCAGTTGCAGCCTCGGCCTGGAGTCCGACGCACAGCAGCGCGGCGTGGTGCCGCTGGCGGACGTCGCGCGGCGCCTGGGCGTCTCGGCGAAGACCATCGCCCGGTACCGGAAGCGCGGCCTGGTCTGCCACTACCTGGTCTTTCCGGACGGTGCCATGCGGTTGGCGTGTTTCGAGGACGCGTTGCAGCGGTTCATCGACAGGCACCGCGGGCGCGTCGAGCGCGCGGCGGGCTTCAGCCGCGTCGGCGGCGGCGATCTCCGGAGCATGATCACCGCCGCCCGCGACGCCCGCCGGCAACGCGGGCTATCACTCGGTGCGGCCTCACGGGAGCTGGCCCTTCGTTACGGGCGGTCACCCGGGACGCTCCGGGCCATCCTGAAACGGCACGATCGCGAGTCGCGCGAACCGATTTTCGCCGCCCGCGGGTCGCTCTCGGCTCGCGAGGCCCGTCTCATCGACCGGGCGTCGCGGATGGGAGTCTCCCCGGCGGTGCTTGCCCGCCGGCTCGACAGGGCGGCGCCGACGATCCACCGGGCGATCAACGTCGGTCGGCGCCGGCGGCTGGTGGCGATGGAACTCCGCTGGATGCCGCCGGCAGAGATCGCCGGCCTCGCCGGTCTCGCCGGCATCTCGACCGGGCTGGTCCCCTTCGAGACGGACATCGACGCCGTGGAACTCGTCGAGCGCACGAGGGGCCCGTTGTACGCGGGCACCGCAGAGGCCGAGCCGGTCCTGCTTGCCGGCTACAACCTGCTCAAGAGACGCGCTGCCGGGCTGGTCTCGGGGTTGCCCGAGTATCCGACGACGAGGGCCCTCGACGCGATCGAGACCCGCCTGCGCTGGGCGGCGCTGCTCAAGCGAAGGCTCGTCGGGCTGGGGCTGCCCTCCGCCGTCGCGGCGATCGAGCAATATATCGGCCGCCCGCTCGACCGGCAGCCGGCCGACGCAATCCTGGCCCTGGTGAGTCGCGCGATCGAGGTCGTGTCGAATTCAATCGAATCGATCAACCCCGGCGGCGGCCAACGGCTGTCTCACCTCTGCGGCTACGCCATGAGTCGCGCCCTGGCCGCCGGCGACGCACCCCCTCCGGCGGGGCGTGCGGCCACGAAGCACCGCCCCGGCAGCGTCATGCTCAGCCGGCCGTTCGACGGGATCTGCCCGTGGCAGACGGTGCTGGGCCTGCGCCCGGAACTGGGTGAATGCGTTGGTAGTCTGGATGGGTTCCGGCGGCAACTGGTCCGGGACAGGTACGGGCTGGGAGGCAACCGTCCGCGCCTGCTGGTGGAACTGGCGGCCCGGACGGGGCGAACCGCGACGGCGATCGCGCGGCACCTGGCCGCGGCGGAAACCCGGTTGAGGGAGTTACGAAAGGTGGCACGGTCGATCCGCCGCAGGCGGACCACAGGCGGACGACGTCGCCCGTGGAGGGGCGCGTAACCACGGGCGAACTCGCTTCGCTCCCTCGACCGTGCCACCCTCAGCGCTTGGAGAACTGGAAGCGTTTGCGCGCGCCGGGCTGCCCGTACTTCTTGCGTTCGACCTTGCGGGGGTCGCGCGAAAGGAAGCCGTTGCTGCGGAGGATCGGCTCCAGCGACTCGTCGTAGCGGAACAACGCGCGGCCGAGCCCCAGCACGATCGCCCCGGTCTGGCCCGTGAAGCCGCCGCCGCGCACGTTCACGTAGACGTCGAGGGAACCCTCGGTCTTTGTCTTCTGCAGGACGTTGATCACGTCCTTCTGATCGCGTTCGGCGTTGAGGAACTCCGTGTGGACCCGCTTGTTGATAATGAACTTGCCGTCGCCGGGACGGATGCGGACGCGGGCGACCGCTGACTTGCGCCTGCCGAGGCCCCACCACCAGTGTCCGTCCGGCGCCTTCCTGGGTGACGAGGGCGTCTTGACGGCGTCGGCGGCCGGTGACTCGTCGGGCGCCGGCGTGCTCTGTTTCTCGGTCATGATTCCGGGCTCCGGCGGTCGTCGAGCGGGACCGGTTGCTGGGCGTGATGAGGGTGCTCCGGGCCGCCGTAGACCTTCAGCTTGCGGAACATCCTGCGTCCCAGGATCGTCTTGGGCAGCATGCGTCGCACCGCCTGCTCGACGACGACGCGCGGGCGGCGTTCCAGCAGCGACCCGTACGATTCGGCCTTCAGGCCGCCGGGATAGCCGCTGTAATGGAGCCTCATCTTCTGCTCGGCCTTGCGGCCGGTCAGAACGATCTTCCCGGCGTTGGTGACGATGACGTAGTCACCGCCATCGACGTGCGGCGTGTACGTGGGCCGATGCTTGCCCATGAGCACGATGGCAATCCGGGTGGCGAGTCTTCCCAGGACCTGGCCCTCGGCGTCAACGTGCCGCCATTGCGGTTTCACGTCGCCGGTCTTTGCAAAATAGGTCTGGCGAGGCATCAAAAATCCCTGAAAAATCGCGAGCCCGAGAGCGTAGCCCGCCTGCGGCCCATGTCAAGCCGACCCGCGGCCGATACCATCAACCAACGACCGCGCAAGGCCACGCCAGGCCAGGCAGGACAGTACCGATCTACGAGCCCCCCGTCGAGAGAAACCACCCCGCGAGAGTCGCCTGGCAAGGCCCGGCGGCGTGGGTAGTCATTCTGGCCGTCGCCGTGTACACGATCGCCGGGCACCGGCCGTCCGTAGAGCCCTCCGAAGGCGATGTCCTCCAGGACACCGTGGGGCTGGTGGTGGTGGAACTGCAAGGCAAGTACCTCATCGGGGCGGCCCGGATGACGCCGATGAGCGGGCCGGCGCTGTACGACAAGTTCGAGCCCATGCTGAACGTCGGCTCGCTGGCACAGCGGCAGCGGTTCATCGTGCTGGCGGCGGAGCTTGGCGGGCCCGCCGCGGCCCGCAGCCGGCTCGAGGAACTCGACCGGCTCATCGATGCCCCCACGGTGGGCGAGCCGCTCACGCTCGACCCGGACCAGGCGACCGTTCAGCGGGTCCTTCACGACCTCTACCCGGCGGGGCTCGACGAGCTGGACGAGGAACAGGCCCGGGTCGTCGCCGGCCAGGCCACCATCCCTGATCTCGACCGGGAGGTGGTCGTCAATCGGCTGGGCTGGTTCGGCCGGCTGGCGGTGAGCGGTCTGGCCGGGCAGGACACCGAGGTCCGCGACGGTCTGATGGCCTCGGCCACGGCGGTGGCGATCGCGATATTCAGTGTCGCGACGGTGGGTATCGGGGGGTTGGTCGTCGGCTTCGCCGGGCTGGTGCTGGCGGTCGTGATGATGTTCCTGGGGCGGCTCAGGAGCGGTCTGGGCGCCGCGCGCGGAGGGCACTGCATCTACGCCGAGACCTTCGCGATCTGGTTCGTGCTGTTCGTGGGGCTGCAGGATCTCATCGCGCTGGTGCCGGACACCGGGCTGCACATGGGGCTGTTCGTCGCGGGCTTCCCCCTGAGCCTGCTTGCACTCGCCTGGCCGGTCGTGCGCGGCATCTCCTGGGGCGACGTTCGCCGGGACATCGGGTGGACCCTGGGTGCGCGGCCCGCGCTGGAACCGCTGATCGGTCTGGGCGGGTACCTGGTGACGCTGCCGATTCTCGGTCTGGGCATGCTCATCACGTTCCTGCTGATGGCGATGCAGGCGCTGCTTGCCGGCGAGGCGGACACCTTCGCCCCCGCCGGCGGACCGGTGCACCCGATCATCGTCTACATGAGCGGCCCGGACATCGGCCCGAAGCTGCTCGTGCTCGTGCTCGCCGCCGTGGCCGCGCCGCTGGTGGAGGAGACGATGTTCCGCGGCGTGCTCTACCGGCACCTGCGCGGTGCGACCGGGCCCCTGGGATTGGCGCTGAGCGTTATCCTGAGCACGCTGATCAATACGGCGCTCTTTGCCGCCATACACCCCCAGGGGTGGGTCGCGGCTCCGGCGCTCATGGGGCTTGCGTGCGGCATGACGCTCGTGCGGGAATGGCGCGGTACGCTCATCCCGTCCATGGTCATTCACGGCGTCTCCAACGCCCTGGTGATGGCGATGCTGTGGACCATGCTCGCCGTGTGAGCGGGCCGTGGCGGTCAGCCGCGGTTTGGGTCATAATGCGGCCCGCCAGCCATGGACGCCAGACACGCCATACCGGTCGCGGTGCTCGGCATGATCATCATGATCACCATGGCGGGGCCTGCGATCGCCCAGGACCTCGCCGAACCCGGTGCCGTGCCGCACGCCGTGGCAGATCCGGTCGCCGTATTTGACACGCTCGTCGATCGCTACCGCCGGCTCGTGGCGTACGAGGACACGGTCGACGTCGTCGAGATCATTACGCGCCCCGAGCAACGCCGGCACCGCGTCGAGACGCGGCTCACGTGCAGGATCGAGAACGACCGGCTGCACGTTGACTCGCCGGGCGGGCAGGTGCGCCGCGGTACCGGTCTCGGCGCCCCGGTCAACCGAAGCGCCGCGGTTGACTCGCTGGTGCTGCGCTACAACCTGTGGATCGCTCCGCACATGGTGCTCCGGTTCAAGGAGAATCCGCTTGCGGAGTTTCGTCTCGGCGTGCCGGGCGGATTCGTGCCGGCGAGCGCCGAAGCGACCTCGTGGCGGGACCGTCCCTACATTCTCCTGGAGTTGAAGGCCGCCGACGACGCCCTCGACGCGCGGTACGAACTCTGGGTGAACCCGGACTCGATGCTCATCGAGCGCATCACGGGTCGCCAGACGCTTCCGGACGGCGCGGACTACCGGACGAGCCTGACGATCACGCCCTCACGCGTCGATGCCGGGCCGATCGCGTCAGGTGACTGACAAACTCGGCTGCACGAACTTCCCGGACATCGTGGCGATGGACACCTGCTGGGCGACGTTGCGGATAATGCCATCGAGCGTGTCGCCGAGTGCCGGCGTGCCCTGCCAGTTTCTCAGGGGGGTGCCCGCATCGCAATTGATGCGCAGCTGGGGATAAATCGGGATCGCGCCGAGGAACGGCAGGTTCATCTCCTGGGCGAACAACTCGGCGCCGCCCTGGCCGAAGAGGTCGTACGTCGTGCCGTCGTCGGCGACGAAGACACTCATGTTCTCGACGATCCCCAGCACCGTCACGCCGAGCTGCTGGAACATTCTCACCGCCCGCCGCGCATCGTCCACGGCGACCTTCTGCGGCGTGCACACCACGACCGCCCCGGTCAGCGGGAGCAGTTGGGTCAATGTCAGGGGCACGTCACCGGTGCCCGGCGGAAGATCCACGATCAGGTAATCCAGTTCGCCCCAGTCTGTCTGGGTCGCCAGCTGTTTAAATGCCCCGTGCGCCATGGGGCCGCGCCAGATCAGCGCCTTGTCCGGCGGCACGAGCTTGCCGATGGTCATCGACCGGATGCCGTGCACCTCGAAGGGGAGCAGCGTATTGCCCCTGGGCTTCGGCGGCGGGAGCGTGTCGAGGCCCATCATCGTCGTCACCGACGGGCCGTAGATATCGCCGTCCAGCAGCCCGGTCGCCGCGCCCATGCGGGCGAGCCCGACCGCGAGGTTCACCGCGACCGTGGACTTGCCGACGCCGCCCTTGCCGGCGCCGACGGCGATCACGTGCTTGACGTTGGGCAGCGGGTTGTCCGCCGAAGGCTCGCCGGGGGCGCGCACGTGTGCCGTGAACTCGACATCGACCGCTCCCACAGCGGTCCCCGCCGAGGCGGCCACCGACCGGACGGCTTCGACGATGTCGTCGCGGATCTTGTCCTTCAGCGGGCAGGCGGGCGTGGTCAGCTCGATGCCGATGTGGACGTCGTCGCCGTCGGTGCGGACATCCTTGACCATCTTGAGGGTGACCAGGTCCTTGCCGAGGTCAGGGTCCTGGACCGTTGCCAGCGCGTCGTGGATCTGTTTGCTCGTGAGTGCCATCACAGGAATATAGGCATGTCCCTTCCTCTAAGATAGATCCGTGAACATCGTTCACTACATGGCCCGGATCCGGCTCGAGGAAGGCGGCGTCGTGCGGGCGGTGCTCGACATGTGCGGTGCGCTGGCGGCTCGCGGCCATCGCGTGACCCTGCTGACCTTCGACGGCACCGATGTGCCGCGGGAGTGGTCCGGCGGCAACCCGTCCGTCATCGAACTCCATCGGGCGACCGGCGTGCTGCCGCGCCTGGGAGGTGCCTCCAGGCGGCAGGTCCGCGCCGTCTTCGCCGAGGCCGATGCGGTACACCTGCACGTGCCGTGGGACCTCACCTGCCGGCAGCTTGCCGGAATAGCCCTCGCCGCGAAGGTCCCGTACGTACTGAGTATCCACGGGATGCTCGATGACTGGTGCATGGCCCAGAAGAGCCTCAAGAAGCGTCTCTACCTCGCCATGGGGGGCCGGGGTCTGCTGGAGCGTGCCGCCGCCGTCCACTGCACCGCGGCGGCCGAGGCCCGCCAGTCGAGCCGGTGGTATCCGCGGGGCCGCGCACGGGTGGTGCCGCTGATCTTCGACCTGGCCCAGTACCAGGAGCTGCCGGGGCCGGAGATCGCCCGGAGCACCTACGCCACGGCGCTGGGCGACGATGGCGAACCGGTCGTGCTGTTCCTGAGCAGGCTGCACCCCAAAAAGCGCGTCGAGGTCCTGATCGAGGCCGTCGCACGCCTGCGCGACGCCGATTTCGGGTGCCGGCTGCTCATCGCGGGCACGGGTGAGCAGGAGTACGAGCAGCATCTGCGCCGGCTGGTGGCCCAGGGGAAGCTCGACGACCGCGTCCATTTCGTCGGTTTCGTGTCGGGCCGCGAGAAACTGTCGCTCTACCAGGCAAGCGACCTCTTCGTGCTGCCCACGCACCAGGAGAACTGGGGGTTCGTGCTCAT
>JADFOJ010000019.1 GCA_022562915.1 Planctomycetota bacterium
CACGCATTGCCGGCCGATCGACGCGGCCAGGGCCCCCAGCGGTTCGATGATCGACTCGAGGCGCCGCCGGGTGGCGGCGAACGCCGGAGACCCGCTCAGAAGGTCGTCGAGCTCCGGCGCCTGCCGGGCCGAGGCACCGAGCGCGACCACGTCGCGCGGTGTGGCCCGGCCCAGCGCCACCCGTCCGACGATGCGGGCGACGTCCTGGACCGCGGCGATCCGCGAGCCGAGGTTGTCGGCCAATGTGCCGTCGTCGACGAGCAGGGCGACCACGGCCTGCCGCGCCTCGATCGGGGCCAGGTCGCGCAGCGGGTAGCACAGCCACTCGCGCAGGCAGCGTTTGCCCATCGACGTGCGGCAGCGCCCGAAGTTTGAAATGACCGAGCCCGCCGTCGAGCCGCTGCGGATCGTCTTCTCGATCTCCAGGTTGTGCAGCGTCGCGGCGTCGAGGGTCACGAAGTCGTGCACCGTTCGCCGGCGGGGCGGTCGCAGGTGCCCAAGCGCATGGCGGGAGTCGGTGCCGGGCGCCTGCGTCTCCAGAAGGTAGCGCAGCAGCCCGCCGGCGACGACCACGGCGGGGTCGTCGTCGGCGATCCCGAAACCGTCGAGCGTGGTCACACCGAAGTGCTCCTGAAGGCACTCGCGCGCCTCGGCGATCCTGAACGTCCACGGTGGCCGCGGTGTCAGCGCGACGCCCAGCACCTGCCTGATGGACTCGATCGTCGCCGGGACGTCGCCGTCGGACGTCTCGGCGTAGAGCAGCTCGGTCGGCGCGATCCTGACGACCTCGTCCAGGACGGCTTCCGGCGGCACGTCCAGGAGTTCGAAGGTGCCGGTGGAGAGCTCGATGACGCCGAGCACCGCCGCGGGCGGATCGCCGCCGATGAGGTCGATCGCGACGACCCGGTTCGCGCGGCCCTCATCCAGCAGGGCCTCGTCCACGAGCGTCCCCGGGGTCAGGACGCGCGTGACCGCGCGATCCACGACCCCGCGGGCCTCGGCGGCATCCTGGATCTGGTCGCAGACCGCCACGCGATACCCGGCGTCGATCATGCGCCGCAGGTACGACTCGACGGCGTGGTAGGGAACGCCCGCCATCGGGACGCCCCTGGTGCGCTGGGTGAGGGTGATGCCGAGCGTGCGGTGGGCCAGAACGGCGTCCTCATGGAACATTTCGTAGAAGTCGCCCATCCGGAAGAACAGCACGCAGTCCGGGTGCTGTGCTTTGAACCGCGCGTACTGCCTCATCGCCGGGGTCGTAGGGACCGTGGCCGTGGTGGAGGGGGCCGGTGGGGGTTTGGCGGGTATGGAGGGCATGGCGGGCTGGTCAGGAACACACAGACAAAAAGCCCCGGGGTGGGATTCCCGGGGCTTCAGGTGCACGTGGAGCAGATGAGACTCGAACTCATAACCTCCTCGATGCGACCGAGGCGCTCTCCCAATTGAGCTACTGCCCCGTTGATGTCAAACGGGGCGGGTTGTCACCCGCCGGGCATACTACCGGCCGCGCGGCCCTCCGGCCACCCCGGCTTTGCACCGTGCGTCCGCCGCGGTACATTGATGGGCCGGCCGGTTCCGCCGGTTGAGAAGATCTTCGGAGGAGGGATCGATGGTTCACGAGGACGCGGTTTCGGCAGACTCAGTCGCTGATGTCGTTGGAATGCTTCGAACGCTTTCGGATCCGACGCGGCTGCGGCTGCTCTCGATTCTTCAGGACGGCGAGCAGAGCGTTACGGCGCTGTGCGATGAACTTCAACTTGCCCAGCCGACGGTCAGCCATCACCTTGGCCGGTTGCGCTCGGCGCGGCTGGTTGCCCATCGTCGCGCCGGCAAGCACGTCTTCTACTCGCTCAACGGCGAGCTGGTGTCGGACAGTGACGAGCCGCCGTCGCTGGCGATCGCGTCCGGGGCACTGGAGTTGCGTATTCTCCGGACGATTGCCAACGGCGACTGATCCCCGGCGCCGGCACACCGTCGGCGCGTCGCGAACGAGGAGGTGATCGTGGAGCCGTCGCCGTTCCTCGCACTGGTCATCTATTGCCTCCTGATCCTGGCCGCCTCGCTGGCGGGCGGCTGGGTTCCGCTGGTGTTGCGCCTCGACCACCGCCGCATGGAACTGCTGGTCAGCTTCGTCTCCGGCGTGATGC
This sequence comes from Planctomycetota bacterium, assembly GCA_022562915.1. Classification (GTDB taxonomy): domain Bacteria; phylum Planctomycetota; class Phycisphaerae; order Phycisphaerales; family SM1A02; genus JADFOJ01. The sequence continues at coordinate 2,148 of JADFOJ010000019.1, forward strand.
TCGGCGTGGCCATCCTGCACCTGCTGCCCGATGCCCTGGTACAGCGCGGCCTCTCGCTTGGCGGGCAGCAGGGCGCGCAGGTGAGCGGCTCCGCCCGCGAAGTGATCATCCCGGTCGTGTCGTGGCTCCTGGCCGGATTCCTCGTGATGTTCTTCGTCGAGCGTTTCGTGTGTTTCCATCATCACGAGGCGCCCGGCGACGACGCCGGGCACACCGGCCACGGGGCCGCGCACGGCCACGAGTTGACGTGGACCGGTGCCGCCATCGGACTGACCGTACACAGCCTCGTGTCCGGGACGGCACTGGCGGCGGCGGTGCTCGCGTCCGACGGCGCCGGCGCCGGGCGCCCGGTGGGCCTCGGAGTGTTTCTCGCCATCGTGCTGCACAAGCCGTTCGACTCGATGACGCTGGGGGCGCTCATGGCCGTGAATCGCAGTTCGCCGGCGGCGCGGCATCTCGTCAACGGCGCGTTCGCGCTGGTGGTCCCGATCGGCGCGGCGCTGTTTGCCGCAGGCGTCGGTCGCGCGGCGGAACAGCAGGCATGGCTCGTCAGCAGCGCACTGGCGTTTTCCGCGGGCACCTTCCTGTGCATCTCGCTCAGCGATCTGCTGCCGGAGTTACAGTTCCACCGGCACGACCGGGTCAAGCTCTCGGTGGCCCTGGTACTGGGCCTCGCCGTCGCCTGGGGTTCGCAGCGGATCGAGAGTGTCATGGGTGACACGGTCGACGCTGCGGGTGGCACGGTCGACGCCGCTTCGGCGTCGCCCGTGTGCTTTGGATATCCTCCACTCACCCCACCTCGACCCGCACCGCCCGAGCCCCGAGCCCATGCCTGACACCGCCAAGGTCAACTACAAGAAGACACTCAACCTGCCCAAGACGAGCTTCCCGATGCGGGCACGTCTCACGACGTCGGAGCCGGTGTCGCTCGCCCGCTGGCAGCGGCAGCGTCTCTACGACTCCATCCTCGCCGCCCGCGAGACGGCCGAGCCGTTCGTCTTCCACGACGGCCCGCCCTATGCCAACGGCCTCATCCACGTGGGGCACCTGCTGAACAAGGTTCTCAAGGACTTCGTCGTGCGGAGCCGCCTCATGTCGGGTCGGCGCTGCGCGTTCACGCCGGGCTGGGATTGCCACGGCCTGCCCATCGAGCACAAGGTCATGACCGATCTTGTCGAGTCCGGCGAGATCGCGTCGCTCAATAGCTTAAGTGATGACGATCGCCGCATGGCCATTCGCAGCCGATGCGCCGAGTACGCCGACAAGTACGTCGTACTCCAGAGCGAGCAGATGAAGCGGCTGCTCACGCTCGCGGACTACGATCATCCCTACCTCACCCACACGGGTGACTACGAGCAGGCGGTGCTGGAGGTCTTTGCCGGGCTTCTCGAGCAGGGGCTCGTGTACCGGGCCCTGAAATCCGTGCACTGGTCCATCGAGAACCACACCGCCCTGGCCGAGGCGGAACTGGAATACCAGGACCGCACCGACACCGCCGTCTACGTGGACTTCGAGGCGGTCGATCGCGACGCCGTGGCCGGAGTCTTCGCGGTCGTTCTGGACCAGACGCCGACGTTCATGATCTGGACCACGACCCCGTGGACGCTGCCGGCGAACCTCGCCATTGCCGTCCACGAGCGCTTCCGGTACGCGCTGGTTCGTATCGACGGCAACATCACCGTGATCGCGAGTGACCTGGTTGAGGCCGTGACGCATGCGGGCGGCAGCGAGTCCGTCGAGGTGCTCGCCGAAACCGACGGGGCGGCCCTGGTCGGATTGACGTACCGGCAGCCGCTGAGCGGCCGCTCCTGCCCGATCGTCCAGGCGCCGTACGTGACCCTCGAGGATGGCACGGGCCTGGTACACACGGCGCCGGGCCACGGCCAGGAAGACAACCTCACGGCCCTGCGCGAGGGGCTCGAGATCTATTGCCCGGTGCTCGGCGACGGCACGTACGACGACACCGTGCCCGACTGGCTCGTGGGCATGTCGATCTGGGACGCCAACCCCAGGATCGTCGAGCACCTCCGGGAGCAGGGCAACCTGTTTCACGACCACCCGATCACGCACAGCTACCCGCACGACTGGCGGTCCATGACGCCGGTGATCTTCCGGGCCACCGAGCAATGGTTCATCGCTGTGGACAAACCGACCGCGCACGGCGGCAAGACACTGCGCGAGCTTGCCCTGGCGGCCGGCGCCGACGACATCGGCTTCGTGCCGCAGTGGGGCCGCAACCGCATGCGCGGCATGCTCGAGACCCGCCCGGACTGGTGCCTTTCGCGTCAGCGCGCGTGGGGGCTGCCGATCCCCGCGTTCGTCTGCCCCGATGGCGAGGTCCTGCTCACAGCCGCCACGGTGCGGGCACTCGCGACGGTCTTCGGCGAGCGCGGCAGCGATGCGTGGTTCATCGAACCGCCGGAGGCGCTTCTTGTGGGCTACGACGCGGCCGCCGATCCGGATGCCCCGGCCTCCGTGCGGTCAGCCGGAACGGCCGGGCTCTCGAAGATGTATGACATCTTCGACGTCTGGTTCGAGTCGGGCTCGTCGTGGCACGCGGTGATGCGCCGGCCCGGGCGCGGCTACCCGATCGACCTGTACCTGGAGGGGTCCGACCAGCACCGTGGCTGGTTCCAGCTCTCGCTGCTGCCGTCGCTGGGCGTGACGGGCGTGCCGGCGTTCCGCACGCTGCTCACCCACGGGTTCACCGTCGACAAGGACGGCCGCAAGATGTCCAAGAGCGTCGGCAACACGATCGACGTCGCGGACCTCCTGGAGAAACACGGCGCCGACGTGTGCCGGTGGTGGGTCAGTTCGCTGCAGTACGAGAACGACATCAAGATGGACCTCGAGGTCTTCGACCGGGCCGGCGAGACGTACCGCAAGGTCCGCAACACGCTGCGTTTCCTGCTGAGCAACCTGTCGGGGTTCCGGCCGCCGCCCGACGGGGCCGTGGTCTTTCCGGCGGCGATCGAGCCGACCTCGTTGCACGCGGTCGTCCTGGGGCGGGCCGCCGCGATGCAGGAGCAGGTGCTCGGCGCGTTCGAGACGTATGCATTCCGGCGGGCACACCAGTTGCTCTACGACTTCTGCAACGAGACACTGTCGGCCTTCTATTGCGCGGCCGTCAAGGATCGCCTCTACTGCGATCGGCCGGACTCCATCGGCCGCCGCGCGACCCAGTCAGTCATGTGGGAGTTGACGGAGATCCTCTGCCGGTTGCTGGCTCCCTTCCTGCCGCACACGGCCGACGAGGCGTACAGGGCGCTGTGGTCGCCCGGTGCGGACGAGGATGCTCCGGACACTCCGGACGCATTGAGCGTTCACCTGTTGACGTTCCGCACGCTGCCTGTGATCCCGGTGGACCCGCGGTGGCCGAACGTGCTCGCCGTCCGCGACGCCGCGCTCAAGGCGCTCGAAGAGGCCAAGAGCCGGGGTATCGACAACCCTCTCGACGCCGAGGTGGTCCTGGTGGACGCCGACGGCACCCTGGCCGCATTCGAGCCGGACCTCGCCGACGCGTTGGGCGTGTCTCGCGTGCAGCTCGTTGCCGGCGGCGACGCGATCGTGATCAACGACCTGAGACAGCAGTCCAAGTGCGATCGGTGCTGGCGGCGCGTCGCGACCTGCGCCGTTCGCAACGACGGCGGCACACTGTGCGATCGCTGCGCCGAAGCGGTCGGTTCTTAAGAAAGCCCCATGATCCGCGGCAGCAGCGCCAGCAGCACGCCGATGACCACGATGATCGGCAGGTTGCCGCCGGTGAACGCCAGCAGCGTCACCATCCACAGTGTCCTGCCTTCGATCTCGAGGTTGCTCTTGATCGTCATCGCCGTGATGAGCATTGCGCCGGCCAGCCCAGCCAGGCCGATCCCGGTGACCAGCAGGTAATTCAGATCGAAGCAGCTGCACGTGTACAGGATCAGCCACGCTGACAGCATGACGATGACGTTGAGCTTCGCCATCAGCGCCCCCAGCGTCCGTGCATCGTCGCTCATCAGTGTCAGCGTCGAGAAGATCTCGACGCCCTCGGTCAGGAAGATGGCGAAGAGCCTGCGCAGCCCGAGGACCGCAAAGGGCGCCAGCACCACGGGTACCGCCAGCCCGACAACAAGCCTGATGATCTGATCGTTGGTCACCATCGGCCCCCAATCCCCCGGAGGCTGATACCAGTGCCGACCGCCTTGATCATACCCCCGGTGACACCATGATGGTCCGGTCAAGTCCCTTGCTTCCGGGGATTCGTCGCCGATCGCCGGCGAAGCCCCACCGGGGCCGCAGGAGGTACCATGGAACGGCCCGGATAGAGGATCGGAGGATCAACAATGACCGAAACCGCCTCGGCGCCCGTCAAGGCCCAGGTGTCATTCGAGGATTTTCAGAAGCTCGATCTGCGCGTCGCCACCGTGACCGCGGCGGAGCCGCATCCGAATGCCGATCGCCTGCTGTTGATCCAGCTCGACGACGGCACGGGGTCGCCGCGGCAGGTGTGCGCCGGGATCAGGGCATGGTACGAACCGCAGGCACTTCTCGGCCGGCAGGTCGTCATCGTGGCCAACCTCGCGCCTCGCACCATTCGGGGCCGGGAGAGCCGGGGGATGATCCTCGCCGTGGTCGCCCGCGACGACGACGGCGCCGAGGATGTGGTCCTGCTGGCGCCGGACCGGCCGATCGCGGCCGGTTCGCCGGTGTCATAAGGTATAGTTGTGGCACGGTTGAGCCGCCTTCGGCGTCTCAACCGTGCCACAACTCTCTTTGGCTAAAAACCCGCGTCCGCCGGGGTGTCGTCGGGCGTCGTCTCAGCGGCAGCGGCGACGTCGTCAACGCGGGTGAGCGTGAAGTCGTGCCGGGCGGCGAGGGCCTTGTACCCGAACGGCCCTCCGCCGGGGTCCTGCTCGACGGCTTCCTCGCTGAGAAGCTTGCTCTGGATGATGCCGTACTGCATGTAGGTCTGGAAGTTCTCGCGGGTCAGGGGTGACTGGTCCGTCAGCCGTACCACCAGCAGGCTCAGGCGGTCCTCGACGGGCAGCAGGAGTACCCGGTCCCGGTCGGGAAGATCCAGGAACGGCGTATCACCCGGCAGTGCCATGGCGTGATCGATGATCGATTCGACCACCTGCTGGTCCTGCAGGATATCGACCGTGTTCGTGGGGAAGCCGAGTGTCACGCTGGTTGTCGCATCGACGGCGGTATCGTATTGCATGGCGAGCGCCAGCAGGCCGTCGGTGATGGCGATCTGGCGGATCGCCTGCGCGTTCTCGGTCAGCGTCCGGTAGTCGCCGAGCCGGTTCAGGTCGGCGATCAGCTCCTGGCGCACCTCGTCGACGGAGTCCGGCGCCCGGGCCGGATCGGTGGCGGTGATCCGGTACACGAAGATGCTCCCGTCCGCGCCGCGCAGTGCCGGCCCCGCGATCCCGGTCTGGCTCTGGATCATCGACGAGCCCTCCAGCGTCCGGTCGGCCATGACCAGTGCGGCCAGCCCGATCGGCGTCGTGCCGAACTTGTCGCTGGTGGCGTCGCCGATACCGTCGAGTTCAGCCAGACCCCCGGCCGTCAGCCAGCGGTCGCCGATGGCGTGGTATTCGGGCAGCGCGAGGTTGTACTCGGCCTGGAAGTCGAGGCCCAGCTGCTGCAATGACAGCCCCTGCCAGCCGTCGGGGATGATGACGTACCCGCCGCTGGAGCCGAGACCGCGCCGCGCGAAACGCAGTCGGTCGTTGGCGTCGCGAGCGATCGTGTCGAGGGTCCGCGTCGTGAGCCGCACGAGCAGGTCATCGCGGACCTCGTCAGGCACGGGGCTGTCGTCCGGTGTGCCGAAGCGGCCTTTTCTCGCCTCCAGCGCCCAGTGCTTGCGGAGCGCGACCGGGCCGAGCCGGTCACTGGTACTGACCATCTCGCGGACGCTGTCGGCGGACACCACGAGCCACTCGATCCGTGCACGATCCGGGAGCCGGTAGCCGAAGCCCATCTCGCCCTCGCCCGGGGGATCGATCGCGTATTTTTCCAGTTGATCGGCGAGCTGCCGTTCGCTGTAGCCGCCGGGGCCGTCCGGTGACGCCGCGATCACCAGCGGCTGCACGGTGACGCGGTGGTACAGCCGCCGGGCGAGCTGCTTGAGGCGGCGGTCCGAGTACTTGTCGCCGTCGAGATACAGAAGCAGGAGCTCCTGGACGCCCTGTACCTTCGCGAGCGTCTGCCGGACGAACGGCACGCTCTCGCCGGAGACGGCGGCGAGCGCGGCGAGCTGCAGCTGCCCCTGCTCGGTGGGGAGAATGGTCGCCGGGGCCCGGACGAGACCGGCCTGCTGCGCCTCCAGTGCCAGCAGGAACCAGTACTCGGCCCTCTCGATGGCGACCGACATCTGCAGTTGGGTGCCGGCAACAGCCATCAGCCGCATCTCGCGCTGCACGAGGTCAAGCTCGCCGACATTGATCTTCCGGGGATTCTCCCCTCCCACGGTCGCCCACGTGGCGCGGCCCTGTCCGATATCCTGCAGCAGTCGATCGAACGCGAAGGGGATCAGGAACGTGATCATCAACAGCGTCCCGCCGACGGCGAGGATGTACTTGTTGTACTTACGTAGGAATTTGAACATACCTGCGCGCCGGTTCGTCGATCAGCGGCCGGCTTACCGGTAGAACTCGACGATCAGGTTCGTGTTGACGTCGAACGGAATCTCCTCGCGCGTCGGCGGGGCGATGATCCGTATCGACAACTCGGCCGGATTGACTTCCATCCATCCCGGCACGATGTGGCCGGCCATGGATTCCATGTTGTCCTTGGCGACGTTGGTGATCCGTGACCGCAGCATGACGACGTCACCCGGCTTGACGCTCATGCTCGGGCGGTCGGCGCGGTGGCCGTTGACCTGGACGTGGCGGTGCACGACCATCTGTCGCGCCGCCCACACCGTGCGGGTATAGCCCGCCCGCCGGACGACATTGTCGAGCCGGAGTTCCAGCAGTTGCAGGAGGATCTCTCCGGTGTTGCCCTTGCGCCGCGACGCCTCGTGGATGTAGCGACGGAATTGCTTCTCCAGCACGCCGTAGTGGTACCGGAGCTTCTGCTTTTCGTTCAGACGAATCCCGTAATCGCGCAGACGCCGGCCCCGGTAGCCGTGCATGCCCGGCGGGGTGAGCTGACGCTTCGCGGTGTGCTTCGGGATGTCGGCGATGGGGACTCCCACCCGACGGGAAAGCTTCACCTTTGGACCAAGGTATCGAGCCATGAATGAATTCCGTACGAACAGAGCAGACGCCACCGGATCCGCCGGATGGCAAGTCCGTCATTTCAGCACGGATAGTCCGTAAGGTCAAGGGGCGGGGGAAAGGGGCCGGGAAAAGGGCGGGGAAAATAGACCGGGAGTAATTTCCGCCCAGTTGCCCTGGGGCCAAGGCGTGCTCAACGGCAGGCGGAAAATACTCCCGGTCTATTTTCCCCGCCCTTTTCCCGGCCCTTGCCCGCCCACCGCCATGACGTCCGTCAGGGGGGCCGGAGCACCGGCACGGGTGTCCCCGGTCAACGCCGACACCTGCCGGCACACCTCGATGTGGTGCTGGAGGTCCCACCGTTCGCGCCGCGGCATCGATCCGCCGCCTGCGTCCAGTTCGCTCTGGAGAACGCCGCCTGCCTCGTGCAGGAGTCGTTGAAGCCGGCCGGTGTGGGGGTCGGCCCCGGCCGTGCGGGCGCTGCACTGGTCGAGCAGGACTCGTCCGAAGAGGCCCCGGCACCACGTCTCGGCCACGTCGGATCGCTCCACGGGTTCATCGATCCGTCTCAATCGCCGCAATGCGCGCCGGGCGAGGGTCGGCCGATTGAGCATGGCCGCGGCGACCATGAGCACCGTCAGCGCCCGGCCCCGGTATCCGGCCACCCTGGCCAGCGCCGCCATCCGGACCGCCGCGGTATGAAAGGCGCCCATCGACAGCCACGCCGTCCCGGCCCTGGCGAGCACGTCAGGACGGTCGATCGACACCGCGACCAGGATCCTGCGAATCCTGTTCAGGTCGCCGGTGGTTTCCAGCAGGTCAATCAGCTCGCAGACCACGGCGTCCTGCTCGGAATCGGAGCCGACGAGACAGGCGTTCTGGAGCGTCTCGGCGGCCTCCAGCAGGCGTCCCTCGGCCATGAGCAGGCGCGATACCAGGAGGGCCGGCGGGTGACTCATACGCTCGACCACCTGCCGTGCGGTCCGCGGCCGCTCGGCGGCCAGCCACGCCAGGGCGAGCAGTTCCCGGACGCGGTCGTCGGGCCGCCGCGTCGCGGCGCGCTGGAGGAACCGGACCGCGCGCAGCGGATGGCCCAGCGCCATGGCCACGCGGCCTGCGTCCTGCAGGGCCGCGCCGTGGTGCGGGCGGCGCGCCAGCACGAGCCGCAGTTCGCGGTCCGCCGCGAGGAGCGTGCCCTGTGCGAACAGGCTGCGCGCGCGGAGCAGGCTCAGCGACGCGTCGGTCGGCCGGCGGCGGAGACCCTGGGCGATCAGCGCGTCGGCGGCTTCGTAGTTCTTGTGGGCCAGAAGCTGCTCGATTCGCAGCCGCCGGGCCGCCGGCCGGTCGGGCATGGCGGAGAAGGCCCACTCGATCGCGTCATCCGGCGCGCCGGCGCCGCGAGCGGCTCGCAGCAACCGGACCGCGGACTCGCGATCCACCATGGGTTGGACCACGCCGGGCGGTCGTCTTCGGCGCTGCCGGCTCATGCCGCCCTGCTCCGCACGGCCGCATGGTCCTCCGGCGAATCGCCGGAGCCGATCCTGGCCACGACACCGCCGGGCTCCGGCGGCGTGGGTTGGGTGAGTTCCTCGACCAGAAGCGCCAGCGGAGCCGACATCGGGTTCGCGGCGAGGCCCCGCTCGGCGAAGCGACGTGCGGCGTCGGTGTCACCCAGGACGACCGACAGCGTCGCCATGATATGGAACGCCGCCGCGTCGTCGGACAGATCGGGCAGTGCCTGCTCGATCGCTTTGACGAGCAACCGCGCCGTGGGCAGATGCGGTCGTCTCTGTTGTGCCTCGGCGAGCGTAGAGATCGCCGGCTCGAAGGTGATCAGCTCCATCGCCAGGGCGTGCACCTGGTCGGCCGTGGGCTCGGCGTCGGGGCGAAGCCCGGGCATGCCCAACGATTCGAGCATGAGGTTGGTGATCCCGGTCTCGTCATCGGTGCCGGCAGGACATCCGGCCCGGAGCCGCCCGGCCCAGATCTCGGCCTGATCGGCGCGTTGCCGCGTGGTGCTGATCAACAGCAGGGCCTGCAGTGTGCGCAGGTCCTCGAGGTGCCGGAGATTGCGCAGCAGCGCCCGGATGGCGGTCGAGTCGTCGCTGTGGCGTTCCATCAGGCCCAATAACAGGCGGGCATCGAGCGGGGCCGACGCGCGACCCGACCACTTGTACAGGTCGAGGTTGGCCTCGGTACGCGACCCCAGGAAGAGCAGGCACGTCGCGCGGAGCATCCGCAGCGACGCCGGCGGCGTCGGGCACGCGTCGATGATGCGCAGGGCCGTCTCGGGATCGCCCTGGGCGAGTCGCAGCCGCGCCAGCGGCTCCGACAGGCGAGGATAGCCCCCGGCCAGGCGTGCGGCGGTCCTTGCCAGTCGGTCCGCGTGATCCCAGAGCCCAAGCGCCACAGCGCGGTCGATCGCGTCGGCGAACCGTCGGGCGAGGCGGCGCTGGGGGATCCCGCCGGCGGTGTGCCGGTCCGGTCCGGCCGCCGTGGAGATCCACCGGCGCAGCGGCTGCAGTATCGGTCCGAGTATGCCCACCATGCGGCGACTCCGTCGTGCGAGGACGCGTTTCGGCACATGGAGGTAATCGGACCGTCGGACGGGCGGATTAAGGCCCAATACCGGACTTTCAGCCTACTTGGGGGTGGCACGGTCGAGCTTGCTCGCCCGTGGGAGTGGACGTCGCTCCACGGGCGAGCAAGCTCGACCGTGCCACCCCGATCCGAGTCGCCGCTAATCAGATTCCACTACCGGCAGCAGGTCCGGCGGTGTCGCGGCGGGCAACTCGTAGGCCCGGTCGTCAACAGACGCCCGCCAGTTCAGGTACGAGCGGTTGAGTACCTTGTAGCCGCCGGGGGTCGGGTATTCGCCGGTGAAGTACCAGACGCCGGCGTGATCCGGGATGGCCGCCCGGAGACCATCGACCGACTGGTAGATGATCTCGACGGTGCCTTTCCACGACAGGTTGGGCGGGTGCACGAGCTCGGCGATCTTCGCGGAGATCTCGTCCAGCGAGAAACGCTCGTAGATCGCCGCGACGTGATTGATCGATCGGTCCGCGCCGGCCTCGTTCTGGTCGCGGCACGCCTGCTCGATCCGCTCGAACAGCGCCTCGTCGCCCCGGTCGGTCACCAGCGCGGCCGCGGCCTGGAACGCGATGAACCGCCCGAGCTGGCTCATGTCGATGCCGTAGCAATCCGGGTACATGATGGGCGGCGAGGAGCTGACGATGATGATCTTGCGCGGGTTGAGCCGGCTGAGCATCGTGATGATCGATTCCCGCAGTGTCGTGCCGCGGACGATGGAGTCGTCGACCACGACCAGCGTGTCCTGCGGGCCGAGCACGCCGCGGGTGATGTCGTAGATATGCGCGACGAGATCTTTCCGAGCGGCATCGTGAGTGATGAACGTGCGCAGACGCTGGTCCTTGTGGGCAACCTTTTCGATGCGCGGCCGGCCATCGAGCAGGCGCTCCAGATCGGCGCGAGTGATCGTGCCCTCGTCGAGTCGCGACGCGAGCTCGTCGACGCGGCGGCGACGGCTCAGCCTGTCGATCTCCTCGACGAGCCCGATGTACGCGGCCTCGGCCGTGTTGGGGATGTAGCTGAAGACGGCGTGCTCGAGGTCGTTGTCCAGCGCCGCCATCACGCGCGGCGCGAGCGTCCGACCCAGTGCCTTGCGCTCCTCGTAGATGGCGGGATCGCTTCCCCGGCTGAAGTAGATCCGCTCGAACGAGCACGACCTGGTCGGCAACGGGCGGGTGAACGGTACATGGTCGATCCGGCCGCTGCGCTTGACGGCGAGCACGTGTGCGGGGGCGATCGCCTCGACACTCTCCGGTTCCACGTCGAAGACGCTGGCGAGGGCGGACCGCTCCGACGCGGCCGCAACCACCTCTTCGTCCATGTAGTAGTACGCCGGCCGGATCCCGGCGGGGTCGCGGCACACGAACGCGTCACCGTTGCCGAGCAGTCCGACGAAGACGTAGCCGCCGTCCCAGTTCTCGGAGGCCTTGCCGATGATGCGCGGGAGATCGAGTTCGAGGGAAATCCCGCGGGCCAGGTCCTTGCCGTCCAGGCCGGCGAAGGACTCCGGGCCCATCGTGGTGGTCAGGTACTCGTGCTCGCGGTCGAGGCAATATCCGATCCGCTCGAGGATCACCTGCGTGTCGGAATCGCCGGTCGGGTTCAGGCCGTACTCCAGGAGCTGTTCGAAGAGCTCCCGGGCGTTGGTCATGTTGAAGTTCCCGGCCAGGGCGAGGTTGCGGCTGGCGATGTTGTTCGTGCGCAGATAGGGATGGCAGTTGGCAAGGTCGTGTCCGGAATGGGTTCCGTAGCGGAGGTGACCGGAGTACACCTCGCCGACGAACCCGCATCGCCGCTTCAGCATGGTGTCGGTGAGGTCGTCAAGCTCCGACTCGCTCACCGCGGACACGTCCTCCATCACGCTGTCGAAAATGCGCTCCAGCGCGTTGTGCTTGTCGGAACGGATGCGGCGGATGTACTCGGCGCCCGGGGGCATGTCGAGCTTCACGACGGCGACGCCCGCGCCGTCCTGCCCGCGGTTGTGCTGCTTCTCCATCAGCAGGTACAGCTTGCGCAGCCCCCACGCCGGATCGCGATACCGCCGGCAGAAATAGCTCAGCGGCTGGCGGAGTCGCACGAAGGCAAGGCCGCAGTAATGGTTGATCTGGTCGCTCATGGGCGTACGCGGACGGGGGATTCTAGCGGTGCAGCGGGCACGTGCAGCATAGACGTGGGTCCGTCCTGGCTGGTGAGCGTGAGCCGGCCCAGCAGGTGCGGCGCCTGGAGGGCCCAGAGCCGCCGGATGATCCGCGGCTCGTTGCACTGCCGGGACAGGTGCAGCAGCACGACGTGGCCCAGCACGCCCGCGCGGTCGATCCGCAGGACCGCCTCCAGGGCCTGCTCGTTGGAGAGGTGCCCCAGCCCGCCGATGATTCTCCGCTTGACGAACGCCGGTCTCGGCGAGGCCATCTGAAGCGACAGGTCGTAGTTGCTCTCGATGGCGAGGGCATCGAGCCGCGAGAAACCCGTCAGCAGGGGCGGCGACGCCCGGCCCAGGTCGGTGGCAAAACCCAGCCGCGCGCCGCCGTGCTCGATGACGAAGCCGGTGGAGCCGAGATCGTCGTGAGGCAGCAACGCCGTGTCCACGCCGGTCGAGGGGTCCAGCTCGAAGCGGCCGTCGAACGCCTCGATGCGGTTGACCGGGACCCCGGCGGCGATCAACCGGCTCTCGTGGCGGCGGTGGACCCGCCAGGTGAACCGCGGCCGGTCGCGGCCGTTGATCCACCCGCCGTGCAGGTGATCGGTATCGAGGTGCGTCAGCAGGACGTCGCTGATGTCCCCCGGTGAGACACCCAGGGCCGCCAGCAGCGAGGTGGTTCTCCGCGGCGACAGGCCGGCATCGATGAGCACGTGACGGCACCGGTCGCCCGCGTCGAGGCTGACAAGGGTGCAGTTGCCGCCGGAGCCGCTGCCGAGCACGCACATGGAGATCGCCATTCGGTGCCCAGTATACGATCCTCCCGTGGCCGAGGGTTCCGAGGCAGCGTCATCGGTCGACCTGGTCGTGCGCGACCTGGGACGGATGCCGTACGCCGAGGCACTGGCGGTTCAACGTGATCTTCAGGGCCGGGTCGTCGAGGCCCGGGCGAGCCGCACCGACCCGCAGCCCATGTACCTGCTGCTGGTCGAACACGTCCCACCGGTGATCACCATCTCGCGCCGCCGCGGCGCCCGCGCTCACCTCGTCGCTACCGGGGCCCAACTGGCGGCGGCGGGGGTCGAGGTCGCCGAGACGGACCGCGGCGGCGACATCACCTACCACGGGCCCGGTCAGCTCGTCGTCTACCCGATCCTCGATCTCAACGCGTTGGGGCTGAAGCTGCACGGCTACATGCGCTTCCTGGAGACGATCGTCATCGACACCCTGGCACACTGGGCAATCCACGGCAGCCGTGTCGAGGCGGCGACCGGCGTGTGGGTGAACGGGTCGAAGATCTGTGCGATGGGGGTGCGGCTCTCGCGCTGGGTCTCGATGCACGGGCTCGCGCTGAACGTGACCACGAACCTGGAACACTTCGATCTCATCGTGCCGTGCGGGCTCACCGGGCGGACCGTCACCAGCATGCAGCGCGAGCTCGGCACATCGTGCCCGGCCGTGGCGGAGGTCCGCGAGGTCGTTCTCGGCAGGTTCCGGGACGCCGTCGCAGGCGCACTCGCTACTGGACTTCGAGGGCGAGCTCTTCCATGACCTCGTCGGTGATATCGAGCTCCGGCGGGTACTTCAGTGCGATCCGGGCGCGAATGCCCGTATAGGCCTGCGCCGGGCCGAGTGCCTTGAACTCGTTGCCGGTCGGGATGAACCGGTACACGAGGTCGATGCCATGTTGCCCGGCGACGACCTCGACGGCCGCGATGAGATCCCGGTACGCCCGCTCGATGTGCTCGGTGGCGAGCGCGCCCAGCCGGCGGGTCCCCTGCAGACGCAACTGCTCGCGCCGCTGGAGCATCGCCTGGAAGGCCTGCTTGACTTCCGCGGCATCCGGGTCGTCGGGCTCGACGTCCTTGTGCTCCTGGCGGAACGCGAACATCGCATCGGCGAGCTCCTGGTCGCGTTCGCGGAGCTCCTCCTCGAGCGCGCCGTACTCGTCCCGGTACTCCCGCGCCTCCAGCAACGGGCCCATCGCCTTGCCGACATGGACCAAGGCGAGGCTCAAGGCCCGGGCATGGTCGCCGGGGGCCCACGCGAGCCGGCCGCCGGTGTTGCGAAGCACCAGCGGATCGTCCTGGGCGTCCACGAGGGTGAGCGTCCCGGCGGGGCCGAGGTGTTCGCGGTCCGCGGGGCCCTCGGCCCACGCCTCCGGGCCGCGCCCATTGGCCAGGACGGTGATGTTCAACGCGATGAGCAGGGCCATGGCGCCGTAGATGACAAACCGTTCCCGGTTGTTCATGGGCTGTGTTCCTTCAAGAGTCCTTCGGTAGTCCTTCGGCGGGCGCTACTGCTCGGTGGTCAGTACGGCGAGAAACGCCTCCTGGGGTATGCTCACCGATCCGACCATTTTCATGCGCTTCTTGCCCTTTTTCTGCTTCTCCAGCAGCTTGCGCTTGCGGGTGACGTCGCCGCCGTAGCACTTGGCGGTGACGTTCTTGCGGACGGCCTTGATCGTCTCGCGGGCGATGATCTTGCCGCCGATCGCGGCCTGCAGCGGGATCTCGAACTGGTGACGGGCGATCTGCTTGCGCAACGTCTGGAGGATCGCGCGGCTGCGCTTCTCGGCCGCCTGCCGGTGACAGATGAGGCTCATCGCCTCCACGGCGACCTCGTTGACCAGGATGTCCACCTTGACCAGCTTGTCCGCGTGGTAGCCGATGATCTCGTAGTCCATCGTGCCGTACCCGCGCGTGATTGATTTCAGCTTGTCGTGGAAGTCATAGATGATCTCCGCCAGCGGAAGCTCGAAATCGAGCATCTGGCGAGTCTGCGAGATGAACCGCTGGCCCTTGTAGGTGCCGCGGCGGCCGTCGCAGAGCTTCATGAGGTCACCGATGTTCTCGGTCGGGCAGATGATCTCCAGCTTGACGAGCGGTTCGCGGACACTCTCGATGGTGGACGGGTCGGGCAGGTCGGCGGGGTTGTGGATCTCCTTGACCGAGCCGTCGCGCAACACGATCTGGTAGCTGACCGTCGGCGCCGTCTGCACGATCTCGACGCCGCCCTCGCGCTCCAGCCGCTGCTGAATGATCTCCATGTGCAGCAGCCCCAGGAACCCGCACCGGAAGCCGAACCCCAGCGCCTCGGAGTGGGTGGCGTCGAACACGAAGCTGGCGTCGTTGAGCCGCAGCTTCTCGATCGCATCACGAAGCGTCTCGAATTCGCCCTTACGACCGGAGTCGCCCGTCGTGGTGGCCGGGTAGAACTCGCAGAAGACCATCTGCTTCGGCTCGCGGTATCCCGGCAGCGGTTTGTCCGCCGGGTCCGTGTCCAGTGTGATCGTGTCGCCGACGCGAACGTCCTCCAGCGCCCGGATGGACGCCACCAGGTATCCGACCTCGGCGTGTACGAGTTCGTCCACCCTGGTCGGGGTCGGGGTGTGGCGACCCAGCTCGGTGATCGTGTAGTGGCGGCCGGTGCCGAGCATGCGGATGCGGTCGCCGACGCGCAGGGCGCCGTCGAAGACGCGGCAATAGACGATGACGCCGCGGTAGTCGTCGTAGCGGCTGTCGAAGATCAAGGCGCGGGTCTTGTCGGTTTCGGGCGGCGCCGGCGGCGGGAGCCTCTCGCAGATGCGATCGAGCAGTTCGGCGACGCCCTCGCCGGTCTTTGCCGAGCAGTAGAGGCACTCCTCGGCGGGGAGGCCGAGCACCTGCTCGATTTCCATCGCGACCTCCTGCGGCCGCGCGGTGGGCAGGTCGATCTTGTTCACGACGGGAATGAGCTCCAGGTCGTTCTCCACGGCGAGGTACGCATTGGCGACGGTCTGCGCCTCGACGCCCTGGGTGGCGTCCACGACCAGGATGGCGCCCTCGCACGCGGTCAGCGCGCGCGAGACCTCGTACGCGAAATCGACGTGCCCGGGCGTGTCGATGAAGTTGAGCTGGTAGTCTTCGCCCTGCCAGGTGTGGTGGATGGTGACGGCGGAGGCCTTGATGGTGATGCCGCGCTCCCGCTCCAGGTCCATGGTGTCCAGCAACTGGTCCCGGGCATCGCGTTCCGAGACGGCCTTGGTGAACTGCAGCAACCGATCGGCCAGCGTGCTCTTGCCGTGATCGATGTGCGCGATGATGGAGAAGTTGCGGACGTGCACGGGGGTGGGGGGGTGAGCGGGGATTGTAGGCCGAAGCCGGGACGATACGGGCGCGCCGCCTGTTCCAAGGATGCAGCGCCTGTTCCTTGAATGCAGCGCCTGTTCCCTCCGTCTCTGGTGTGGCACGGTTGAGCGGGAGAAAATAGACCGGGACTAATTTCCGGCCGGTGGCCTACCGCAACGCGGTGCCGGCAACCCGGAAATTAGTCCCGGTCTATTTTCTCCCGCTCGCCCGTGGAGCGACGTCCAACCACGGGCGAGCCCGCCTGCGGCGGACTCGACCGTGCCACCCACCGCGGTGGCTTCTCAACTGCCGTCAAAGAACACCGGCGCCGGCACGAGCCGCCCGTCCTGTGTCTCCAGGAACATCTCGTCATCCGCCTCGTGCACCCGGACGAAGGTGGGGCGCAGGCCCCGGGAGTCCGGCTGCAGTATGAGAAAATCGTCCTGGACCTGCCAGCTGCCCTCCTCGCGTCCAAGCGACGCGGGCCCGCTTCTCCGCGGCCCCTGCCGCGAGAAGCTGTATCGAAGATCGGCGCTCAACCGGAGCGATCCGACGTCGCCCGTCCAGTTGCCGATGAGCCGGTCCTCGAGCACCTCGGGCGGGCCGCTGAGCGAGGACATCGGCTGCAGGTTGCGCACGTCGAGATGAAGTTCGTCGCCGACCCTGCGAATGGAGACGCGGGCGGGCTGTCTTGGGAGCTCTGCGTAGGGTTCGATCCACAGGGCCGCGTAGTTGCGCCGCGTCCACTGCCCACGCTCCATGGGCATGTGGTACCGGTTGATGCCGGGGTACAGCCGGTAGACGCCGGACTCGCTGAGCTGAAGAAGCTGGGTGCCGTTGGTCCACCATTCCGTGAGCTCAGGGACGTCGGTCGGGTCCAGCGGCAGCGGAGTGGAGACGGCCAGCAGGTCCTGTTCTTCCTGTTTCGACTTGGATTCGCACCCGACCGCCACGATCAGGACAAGGGCCGCCGCAACGATGAATCGCATGGGAATCGCCTTCCTGGGGCCGCGTCTCCGGGCACCGGGGATATGTACGAAGGATGCGCGGAACCGGATGCCCCGTCGCAATAGCGTAACCAGTCAGTCTCGGTAGAGCCCCTGCTCGTGGATATAGGCGAGCACGGTGGGCTGGAGGAGCCCCCGGGCGTCGCCGCCGGAGCCAAGCCGCTCGCGCAGACCGGTGGCGCCGATGTCCAGTTGCGGCACGGCGACCGCCCAGCTCATCCAGCGGGTGGTCTCGGCGGCGTCGTAGTGTGCCCTGAGCTGGACACGGAACGCGTCACCGTCCAGCGGCGGCCGCACCATCACCGCGGGGGTGGCGAGCTCGAGAATGCCCGGCCAGTCCTTCCAGTCATGAAAGCCGATCGCCTGGTCGGAGCCGATGAGAAGAAAGACTTCCGTGCCGGAATCGAGCTCGCCGTGCAGGGAGTGCAGCGTGTCCACGGTGTAGCTGGGCCCGGGCCGGTCGAGTTCGATCGTGCTGATCTCGGCGCCGGGGACCTCCGCCACCGCGCGCCGGAGCATCGCCAGGCGGTGGCGTGCATCGGTGGGGGGCCGAAGGGTCTTCAATGGATTGGCGGCCGCCGGTATATAGATGATACGAGGGCAGCCGAGCCGCCGGGCCACGATCGGGGGCAGCATCGTGTGCGCCAGGTGCGGCGGGTCGAAGGTTCCACCGAAGACCAGCAGGCGCGTGGCGGGCATTACTTCAGCATACGTTCAATGACGGCGGCGGCGGCCGCCATGGCCGCGGTGCTATCGGTGCGCAGCCGCAGGAGTTGCCCCAGGCTCACATGTCTACGCAGCATCGCGCGGGCCACGCGCCCGATTCGAGTGCGGCCGACGGGGTCCACCCAGGTGTCGATGTCAGCCGGCAGCGAGGTCTCCGGGCCGTCGCTCACCCCGCGAACGATCGCCCACCGCCATCGATGCTCGTCGGCGACGCGGGCGAACGCCGCCGACTCCAGGTCCACCAGATCAGCCCCGCTCTGGGCGGCCCACTCTCGTTTTGCTTCGGGCGAGGTCAGCGTCCGGTCGGGGCACGAGACGACCGGGCCGCCCGGCGCCGACATCGGCGGTGTGAGCGTCGTGCCGGCATCGACCAGGACCGACGACGCCGAGTGTGCCGTGCCGACGGCGAACCTGGTGTTCAGTGAGCCCGCCAGCCCGCACAGGATCACGGCACCCGGCGGCGACTGCCCCCGGGCCCACCGGCCCGCCGCGAGTGGGCCCGGCCCACTACACGCCAGCGTGCAGCAGCGCCCGAGCCCCGCCCGCGCTAGCGCCCGGCGCTCGAAGTGAAGAGGACAGACGACGAGCACCCGGCCGGTCATCGTCGGGTACGGTAGCTGGCGGCGGGCTGAGTTACCAGTTGGGCCCGACGTCCGTGCCCATGATTCTCAACGGCACCTCGGCGTGCGCGTCCGTCAGGGGCAGTGTGGGAAACCGGTCGGCGATCTGCCGGGGGGTGAGCAGCTCGGCGAGTTCGACGCCGGAGCTGTCATAGACCGAGTACAGCGGTCCCTCCGCGGTGGCGTAGAACTTCACCGTGTACTGCCCGCTCTCGATCTCGCCAAGCAGGGTCAGGTTATGGCGGAACTCAGACGAGTAATACTCCGACGGAAACTCGATCCCCGCCTGTCCGGCGGCACCCTCGCCGCCGGCCTGCAGCCGGTCAGGCGCAAAGACGCTGGCCATCACGAGAAACCCCCCGATCAGCGCCGCGGTCACGGCGAGATGTCGAGGGTTCAGCCGGAGCTTGATCCTGACCTTGAGGTTCTTCACGTTGACCCTATCGGCCAATCGAAGGGGCTGCCCCAGCCGTCGTCGGCCTTGCCGGTCGGTTTGCAGCGGATACTATTGCGCCCCATAACTCACGCCGACCGGCGGACCCCATCGTCTAGTCAGGTCCAGGACACCAGGTTTTCATCCTGGGAACAGGGGTTCAAATCCCCTTGGGGTCATTCACCTTCGAGAAAGATATGTGCCTCTCTGGTGCTGTCGTCAGCGTCGACTGCCCTGGGGCTCCCGCTTGGCCCGCGAGCGAGTTGACCCATCGGCGCCAGTCTTTCTGCCCCAACCGCATTCGGGGCATCCACCCGATTCATTTGCATGAATTCCGGTTTGAGCGCACGGGCTGACGCGAGTCGGCCACACTATACAATCGTCGAACAATCTCCGTGTGTCGTCGGGCCGCCGTCGACCGACCTGCAAAGTGAACCGCCATTCGTGAGGCAGCAACAGTGAGTCGCCCGCGCATCGCAATCATCGCCAGTATCGGTCTCATGGTCCTCGTCGTAGCCGGGTACTTTGCTCTGGGCAGCGCACAAGCCTCACACTGGGACACTAGCACGACTTATCGACTGAGGAATATTCAGCACGCCATCCTTATCGCTGGCGCCCTCCTCGACGAAATGCCACCGACGATCCTGGCCCTCATTTGGAGAAATGATCTCTCGCCCGAAATCCTGTTCACGTATCGCTCGGAACGATCTCCTGCGGACGTCCACATCGGCAACACCTCATTGCAGGCCTTCCTTGATCTCCCTTGGGACGAAGCGAGATCGTTCGTTCTCGGTATAGAGACTGAATCGGAGTGGGAACTCGTCGGCGACTTTCTCGTGGGCCGGAGTATCTGGCGCGACAATGACTCCCCGCCGAACCTCGTCGAGGGAATCTCGGTCACCTGCCCGTTCCATAAGGCACAAAGGGCGATCATCTATGCTGACCGCTCCGTCGAGTTCATTGTCGGCACGGCTTGGATTTCGACTCAGAATCAATTGCGGTCTGAACTTGGCCTCTCGCCGATACCAGAGCTTCCGTAATCGCTCGTTGCCGCCCATAGTCTCCGGAACGTGTCAACAAGAATGAGATACCTGCGTTCATGATGAGATCGCAACGCTCGGATAACCGTTGCGAGTTTCGCGGCGTTGGATGACTGTCGCGTGAGCTGGCGTCTGTAGCGCCGCGACCACGGGAAGAGGAGGCCCCTCTCCCCGTGGATCCCTGCGCTTGTACCCGATCCTGTTCCAAGACGTGAGCGAGAATCGGTGCTCATGCGCCTGCGGCGAGGCTATCGATGCGCTGCGGGCGACGACGCTCTACCTGTATGAGGTCCCAGCGCCGCCGTGTCGTGCCCGGACCGCCGTGATCGCGGCCCGCCCCGGCCGCTTGGCACGAGCGTGAGCACCATTGCGCCGACGACGATCGACCCCGTCCGCCCGGAACCTGACGAGAAAAAGTGACGCCGGCGCGCAGGATCCGTCCCGTGAGCGCATAGAACCTTGTGTGGGGGATCACCCTGGTCGGAGGCTTCGCCATGGCTGGACGCCGGCTCCTGATCGTGACCATGATTGCCGCACTGTCGTCACACGTCCGGGCCGATGTCCGGTTCGTCGATGACGATGCGTCACCCGGCGGCGACGGGGTGTCGTGGGGCACCGCGTACCGCTTCCTGCAGGACGCCCTGCACGACGCCTCGAACGACGTCACGATCAACGAGATTCGCATCGGCCAGGGCACCTACCGGCCCGATCGGGACGAGGCCGGCGACGTCACGCCCGGCGATCGGGCGGCCTCGTTCGGGCTGCTCAACGGCGTGGCGATCCTGGGCGGCTTTGCCGGCATCGGCGCAGCCGACCCCGATGAGCGGGACCCTGCTCTCTTCGCGTCGATCCTGACCGGCGACCTGCTGGGCAACGATGAACCGGTTTTCCTGTTCAACGACGAGAACAGCTTCCACGTCACCACCGGCAGCGGCACCGATACGACGGCTGTTCTCGACGGCGTCACGATCACCGCCGGCAACGCAGACAGCGATCCCGAGTCCGCCGGCGCCGGCATGATCGTCATCGACGGCAGCCCGTCCGTCATTGATTGCCGCTTTCGGAGCAACGCCGCCGACGTCAGGGGCGCCGGCATGTCCAACCAGAACAGCAGTCCGACGATCACCGGGTGCACCTTCAGCAGGAACGCCGCCTCCGACGGCGCGGGCATGCACAACGAGAACAGCTCACCTTCGGTGACCGACTGCGGGTTCGACAACAACAACGGATCGTCCGGCGCCGGAATGCAGAACGACGCCGGCAGCAACCCCGTGGTCGTCGAGTGCCGGTTTGTCGGCAACGGCGCCGTGCTCGGCGGCGGCATGCTGAACTTCCAGAGCAGCCCGACCCTCACCGGGTGCCTGTTTTCCATCAACAATGCCTTCTGGGGCGGCGGGATGCTCAACATCGGCGGGAGCAACCCCCGGGTCACCGGCTGCACGTTCACCGGCAACACCGCCGGCGGCAACGGTGGCGGGCTGATTAACCTGGGCAACAGCCTGGCGGACGTAGTCAACTGCGTGTTCACCGCCAACGTTGCGGAGTTCGGCGGCGGCGCGTTCAACGGCGAGTCCGACGCGACGTTCCAGGGATGTACGTTCGGGGGCCCGGATCCCGCCGACGGCAACGCGGCGACGGCCACCGGAGGCGGGATGTACAACTTCGAGAGCGCCCCCGTCGTCACCGGCTGCGCGTTCATTGGCAACACCGCCAACTTCGCCGGCGGCATGTTCAACGACGTGAGCAACCCCCTGGTGACGGACTGCACGTTCAGCGTCAACACGGCGGCGACGGCCACAGGGGCCATGGGCAATTTCGAGGGCGCCGCGCCGACGCTGATCAACTGCACGTTCACCCAGAACGCCGCGCCCGCCGCCGGCGCGATACGGAATTTCGACAACGGAGCCCCCGTCCTGTTCGGCTGCCTGTTCGACGGCAACACCGCGATCGACGAAGGCGGCGCCATAGTGAACATTCTGGGCAGCAACCCCACCCTCACGAGCTGCCTGTTCGTCGGAAACTCCACCGGCGGGTTCGGAGGGGCGATCCAGTCCTTTGACAGCAGCCACCCGACGCTGGTCAACGTCGCCCTGATCGCCAACAGTGCGGCGTTCGCCGGCGGGGCGATCAGCACGGAGGGGCCGGGCCCGACACTGATCAATTGCACCGTCGCCGCCAACACGGCCACCATCCTCGGTGGCGGGCTCTTCGGCGGATCGCCGGTGCTGGCCAACTGCATCGTCCGGGCCAACACCAACGGCCAGATCGAGGGCGCCTCGCCCGTCGCGTCGTTCAGCAACGTGCAGGGCGGCGTGCCCGGCCCCGGCAACATCGATGTCGACGCGATGTTCGTCGATCCGCCCGGCGGCGACTACCGTCTCCTGCCCGGTTCCCCAAGCATCGACGCCGGCCACAACTGGTCGATCGCCGGCATCGCGGAGACGGACCTCGACGGCAACCCCCGGTTCGCGGCGGATCGCAACGATTTCGACCCCGGCTGCGGCGTCCCGGTTGTCGTGGACATGGGCGCGTACGAGTTCCAGGGTGACCCGTTCCCGGTGAAGCTCGGGGACATCGACGGCGATGGGACCGTCGGCATCACCGACTTCCTGGCGTTGCTCGGTCAATGGGGCGCATGCGCCGGCCAGTGCTGCCTGGCGGACCTGGATCTCGACACGGATGTCGGCATCACCGATTTCCTGATCCTGCTGGGCAACTGGGGATGATCACATCCTGCCAGTGAGCATCAGGGTGGTTCACGCCGTGTTGGCGCTCGCCGTGGAGGGGGCGGCATCTCACGGTTGAGCTCAGTCTGCGAGTGACGCCGTCGGGAGAGACACGTCGATTCCGGTTCATGCCGGCCTCCTTGCCATCCGACATTCTGGAGTATATACTCGAATATATACACAAGGGGCACAGCATGATCGCCACTGCGAAGGTCTTTCCCAACGGAGCCAGCCAGGCCGTTCGGCTGCCCAAAGAGTTCCGCTTCGACGTCGACGAGGTCTGCATCAGGCGCATCGGCGCTGCCGTGCTGTTGTTTCCGAAGGAATCGGCGTGGGGACTGATGCGCGACGCGCTCGGCCAGGCCGACGATGACTTCATGGCCGATCGCAACCATCCTGGGCAGCCCGACGAGCGCACACCGCTGTGACGCGGTTCATGCTCGACACGAACATCTGCATTGAACTTCTGTGCGGCACCGCTGATCATGTCGCGTCGCGCATGCAGGACCACGAGATCGACGAGATCGCGATCTCAAGCATCACGCTCGCCGAGTTGCAGTACGGCGCCGCCAGGTCAGCCCGGCCGGCTCACCATGAAACGCTCCTGATCGGGTTCTGCGCACCGCTGGCGATTCTCCCGTTTGACGATCGGGCCGGGCAGGCGTACGGCTGTGTGCGCGCAGAACTCGAGCGCGCCGGCACACCGATCGGTCCGCTTGACACGCTCATCGCAGCGCATGCGCTGGCGCTGAACGTGACGCTGGTCACGAACAACGAGCGTGAGTTCAGCCGCGTCGTCGGCCTGGCAGTCGAGAACTGGATACGCTCATGAGATACCCCCGGCCGGAACCTGCGGCCACGATGGAACATCACGATGATGCGAATGACCGGCCACGCCTGCCCCTTTCCGGCCGGCCTGTCTCCACCACGTAGACGGCCCAACCGGGCAGTCCGTGCCTGCGATTTGATCTTGGCTGCACCCCGTTGGCGCGGTACCATAGGGGCGGCGCTCCTCAAGCTGACCATAAGGTGGCATCGTCATGTCTCATCGTCTCGCAACGCATCGCCTGGCAGCCGCGGCCGTGGTCCTGGTCGTTTCCGGAACCGCCCGGGGCGCCCTGCCGTGTGACGCCGACTTCGACGGCGACCAGGTCGTCGGGATCGTCGACTTCCTGGAGTTGCTCGCCGAATGGGGGACCGATCCGGGAGGGCCGCCCGACTTTGACGGCGGCGGCGTCGGGATCACGGACTTCCTGACGCTTCTGGCGAATTGGGGGCCGGTGCACTTCGACTACGGGCCGGCGCTGCCCGATCCCGAAGCCGAGCAGATCGCCCTGGAGATGCTGGGGGCGCGTGGGCCGTTGCTGGTTCCTCAGGAGATCTTCGACCGCATCGATTTCGACCTGACGCTGATCCGCCACGTCGCGCCGTCACTCCAGCCCCAGACGCACACGCCCGCCTGGGCGCCGGACCAGCTGCTGGTAAGCCTGCTCGAGGGTGCCGAACTCGACGAATACCTCTGTCTCAACGTGGTGTACCAGGTCATCGACATCCAGCTGATCTCCCAGAGCCTCAACCTGTTTCTGCTGACGTTCGTGGGCAACATCAACGTCGAGGCTCTGGCCCTGATCTACGGCGCCGCGCCCGAGGTCAACTTCGCCGAGCCCAACGGCCTCTTCGGCGGCCAGAACTTCTGGACGCCCACGTCCCTGGGCGGCGGCGTGTGGCGGTGGGAGATCGACGACGGCTGGTGCGACTGCTTCGACGGCTGCGACTGCCATCGCTTCTGGGTTTTCGAGACGGACGCAGCGGGCAACATCGAGGCCATCAGCGTCGACGAGATCGGCTTGCCCTGGTGCGATTTCAACGGCGACAGCTGCTGAGATCGGCTGTCCAGCCCGTCGGTGACCCTGAAGCACGAGGGCTCGCAAGGCAGGCACAACGGCTCTCGTGTGCCGCGTTGACACGGGTCGCCGTTCTTAAGTGGACGGGGGTCTCATGGCGAATCGGTTGATGGCATCATGAGCGATTCCGCACACATTCCTCCAACGGCACCGGGATCACGTCCCGCGCTGGGCCTGGCGGTGAGCAGCCTGGTGCTGGGAATCCTGGCCGTCGTCTTGAGCCTGTTTCTGGTTGGCGCGATTCTCGGTCTGGTCGGGCTGGTGCTGGGTGTCCTGCATTTGCGACGACCGCATGCGCCTCGCGCGATGGCGGGCTGGGGCGTGGCGCTGTCCGGCCTGGCGATCGTCGCCGGCGCGGGCTTTGGCCTGGTGTATTACGCGGCGTACCAGGCAATCGAAGAGATGATGGTCGCAGGCGAAGTGGACCTGTCTGTCTGGGAAGGCGTGGTCGCGCCGGACATCACCGTGAAGTCGCTCGACGGCGAAACGATCCAGCTCAGCCAATTGCGCGGCACGCGCGTCATCCTCGACTTCTGGGCGACGTGGTGTGGGCCTTGCGTGATGGAGATTCCCCATTTCGTCCAGCTCGTGAACGAGATTCCGCCTGAAGACCTGGCGATCGTGGGCATCAGTTCGGAAGACGAGGCCACGCTGCGGCCGTTCGTGAAGAGCCACGGCATCAACTATCCCATCGTGTCGGCGGACCTTTCCATGCCGCCATACAGCCTCGTCCAGGCGATTCCAACCACGTTCGTCATTGATCGCAACGGGGTCATTCAATCCGTCCTGCTGGGTTACCACGACCTGAAGACGTTGCGGGCCCTGGCGACCGCGCCGGAGTACGCAGGCGAGCCGAAGTCGGCGCCGGCGCCGCCCGCGAGCGGTCTGCAGGAGGCGCCGGAGCCGTTGCAGCCCGTGAGCCGGTGGTCGAGGCGAGTGCCGGGAGCGCTGGCGATGTGCGCCGGCGACTGGGACGGCGACGGTACGAGCGATCTTCTGGTGGTCGAGCGCGGCCGGACGTTGCGCGTGATCGGTTTCGACGGGGCGGAGACAGCCGTGCTCAGCCTGCCGGATGACTTCACGATGATCGAGATGGGCGTTCACAAGGACAGCGGACCCCGGCTCCTGGGGTATTCGAACTGGGGCGGGGAGGTCACGGTGATGGATCGCACCGGCGCAAAGATCTGGACCTACGTGTCAAGCATGGGTGTGAATGGCGCGCATTGGGGAGACCTGGACGGGGACGGCAGCGATGAACTGATCGTGGGAATGAACGGTTCCGGTGGACTGCACGCCGTGTCGGAGGGCGGCCGGCGCCTCTGGCGCGTCGGGGACATCGGCAACGTCTGGACACAGGCGGTCGTTCCCGCGGGCGACGGCCGCCCGGCGCTCGTGTTTGCGACCGAAGCTGGCGGCTCGGTCAAGGTCTACGACGCCACGGGAAACCTGCTTCGCACGGTGCGCCCGCTGGGGAAGTACTTTGCTCAGATGACGGCCGGACGTATGAACGGCGACGGCGTCGTTCAGGCAATCGCGTCGGGCGACGTGACGGTGGCCTTCGACGAAGACGGCCGGCTCGCGTGGTCCACACCTGCCGTCGACGATCACGGCGCGTGGCGGAATGTCTCCTTTGCCCGCGGCGACGTGAACGGGGACGGGGCGCTCGAATGGATCTTCGTCGACATCACCCACGAACGGTGGTGGTCACGGCGGCCGGCGAGAAACTCGCGGCACTGCCGGCCCCGAGGAACCTGGCCGCGTTCTGCGTGATGCCGGGGACGGATGGGCGCGGCCTGCTGGTCACGCTCCACTCCGGGATCGTGCAGGCGTACGCGTTCGAGTAGAGCCGCCGGCGCACCTCGTGACAGATGGAATCTCTCTCTTCACGGTTTTTCGTCTCCCCTGCCAGACGCGGACCGCCCCGCTCGCCGTCGTGAAACCTTTGGAATACCCTGTGAGACCGTGGGGATACCGATCGTTGCCATACTGTTGATCGCGTCGGGCACCGTCGGGCCGTTGACCGGCGACCAGAAGTCTCGGCTGGACGCGGCCGTCGACGGCGGCGACTACCACGAGGACGCCTTTGCGGTACTGCTCGGGAACGTCGCCACCTGGACGCCGGGCCTCGGCGACGCGCCGATTCGCCTGGATCCCGACCTCGACCGGGTGCTGGCCGATCCCGCGGCGTACCGGGGGGCGCTGTTCCGGCTGGCCGGCACCCTCGAGCAGCAGTCGTGGCTGGAGCCGCCGCATTCGCTCATCGCCGAATGGTTTGTCCGCGACGCCGCCGGTCGGCCGATGCTTGTCTACGTGTACGGCGCGCCGAGCGAGGATACGTTTCACCTTGGGCAGCGGGTGATGCTGCCGGGGCGGTTCTACAAGCGCGTCGACGAGACGGCCCGGGACGGTCGGGTCCACCAGTACGCCGCCTTCGTCGCGGCGTTTCCGCGGGCGGTCACAACCGGTCCGGGTGGTGGGACGGGCCCGGCGGCCGGCATGCTCCGGCTCTGGATGGTCGCCGTCCCGGTTGTCGTGATGCTGATCGTGTTCGTGGCGCTGAGGGTGTACACGCGACGCGGCGCCAGGTCCGGCCGGGCCGGGTACCGGTTCGGTGCGCCCACGGCGCCACCAGCGTCCGGTACCGAGCAGGCGCTTCCGGAGGACACCACCGCGGCGCTCGCGGAACTGCGGCGCCGCGCCGAGGCGCCGGACTCATGACCGGTCGCGTTGTCCACGTCGAACTCACCGGCGCCGCCTACGACGTCGTGATCGAGCCGGGGCTGCTCGCCCGCCTGGGGACGCTGGTCGCGGCGGTCGCCCCGAGCCCAAGCGCCATACTCGCCGTCGACGAACGGATCGTCACACCGCACGGTGAGCCGGCGTTGCGCTCACTGCGCGAGGCGGGTTACGCCACGACGGTGATCACACTGACCGCCGAGGAATCGCACAAGACACTGGCCACGGTCAGCCGGATGTACGAGCAGATGCTCCGCAGCGAGGTCCTGCCCGCCCGGACCAGCCCGGTCGTGGCGCTGGGCGGCGGCATCGTGGGCGACACCGCCGGCTTCGCCGCCGCCACCTACCTGCGGGGACTGCCGCTGGTCCAGGTGCCGACGACGTTGCTGGCGATGGTCGACGCGGCGATCGGCGGCAAGACCGGCGTCAACATCGCCCTGCCCGACGGAGGCCTCGGCAAGAACCTCATCGGGGCGTTCTGGCAGCCACGGGCCGTCCTGGTCGATCCCGACGTGCTGGATACGCTCACCCGGCGCGACTTCCGCTGCGGGCTGGCCGAGTGCGTCAAGGCCGGCGTCATCGCCGACGAATCGCTGCTGGAGTTCCTCGCCGAGCGGGCGGTTGCCATCCTGGACCTGGACACGGCGGTGCTGGGCGAGCTCATCGAGCGCACCGTGCGGATCAAGGTCGGCATCGTCCGTGAGGATGAGCGCGAAACGGGGCGCCGCGCGTTGCTCAATCTCGGTCACACCTTCGCCCACGCGATCGAGGCGCAGCCGCACGTCGAGATTCGCCACGGCGAGGCGGTCTCGATCGGTCTCACGGCGGCCATGGAAGTCGCCGTGCGCACCGGCCGGATGACCGATGCGGATCGTGGGCGCGTGACGGGTCTCCTGGAGACCTTCGGCCTGCCGCTGAGAATGCCGCAGCGCGTCGAGCTGGCCCGGCTGCTTCGGGCGATGCAGTACGACAAGAAAGCGATATCCGGCCGCATTCGTCTGGTCATACCGGAGGGGCTGGGATCGGCCTCGGTGACCGACGACGTCCCGGACGATGTCGTCGCGGCAGCGTGGGCGTGCGTGGGTGCCCGGGAGTAACCGGGCCGGCGGCGCCCGCGGGCGTTCTTGGCCGTTGGGACGGCCAAATGTGTCGCCGGGGCCCCCTGCTGTTCCGATAAGAAACTGCGGCCCCGTGCGGGACGCTCACACGGGGTCCGCGCGCCTCGCCTTCGGAGTTGTGCTGCCGTGCGGACCATCGCCGTCGTCAATCAGAAGGGCGGTTGCGGCAAGACCACGACCGCAATCAATTTGTCAGCGGTCTTTGCGCGCCGCGGGCTGCGCACGCTGCTGGTCGACATGGATCCCCAGTCGCATTGTGCGGTTGGCCTGGGCGTCCCGGAGAAGCAGATCACCCGGAGCGTGGGCGAGGCGATGCTCAAGGCCGACGCCGACGCCTTCGACCCGACGTCGTACGTCTGGGAAGTGGCGGGCAAGCTGGATCTGCTGCCCAGCAGCATGCGCCTGGCCGCGCTGGAGGCCCCGGGAGGCGGGCTGCACGAACTGCCCGACCGCGATCGGCGCCTGGCCCGGCTGCTCGACCGCTTCGGCGACCGGTACGACCGGTGCCTGATCGACTGCCCGCCGGCGATCGGTCTCCTGACGTTCAACGCCCTGTGTGCGGCGCGCGAAACGCTGATTCCCGTGGAGACGGGTTTCTTCTCCATGCGCGGCGCCGAGAAGCAATGGCGCACGATCCGGCAGCTTGTCGAGAGGATCGGACGACCGATCGCGTGCCACCTCGTGCCCACGCTGTACGACGAAGACTCGCCGCTGGCGACGGACATCCTGGCGGCGATGCGGCGGCAGTTTGCCGGCCAGGTCATTCCGGTGGTCGTGCACGAGGACGAGGTCGTCCGCGAGGCGACGAGCTTCGGCCAGCCGGTGATCGAATACGCGCCGCACTCGCGGGCCTGCAAGGACTTTGAGCAACTCGCGGACTGGCTCGACGAGCACCCGCCGCAATCCGGCGTCCAGATCGAGGTCATGCACGGCACCGGTGGGCCGGATGCAGCCGCCACGGCGTTGTCGCCGCTGGGCGAGGCCCTTCACGGCGTCGCGGTCACGGCAACGGGTTCGTCGATCGGGCGGGCCGCCGAACTGGCGATGCGGCTGCGCAGCCTCCACGGCAGGATCGAGCAGCCGGGCCCGGTCCCCCGGAGGAAACGGGGCGACGATCGGGCCCCGGCCACGACCGACGAGGTTACCCCGGTCTTCGGCGTCACCGTGACCGGCAAGGGCGTGCGGTTCGCGCACCCCGGCGATGGCGCGAGCAGAGTGTTCGTCGCCGGCGACTTCAATGGCTGGTCCGCCACGCGCACGCCGTTGAGATTCGATGAGCGGCTCGGCGCGCACGAGACCGTGGTCGAACTGGCACCGGGCCGCTACCGCTACCGGCTCGTCATCGACGGCCGTTGGATGGCGGATCCGCACAATCAGCACAAGCTGGTCAACGACTACGGGGAGTTCAACAGCGTGGTGGTCGTCCCGGCGGCGCAGGACGATCCATGACTGATCAGTCCGATCGCTCCGATCGCTCCGATCGCTCCGATCGAGCCGATTGCCCCGATTGCCCCGATCCGTTCGAGGAGCTGGCCGCACTCTTTGTCACGGAGCCCGAGGCGACCCCGCCGCCGGCCGCGGCCGGCTCGATCGTTGAGGTCGTCGTCGTGGGAAGCCTGCCGGTGCGGGCGTCGCTGTGGCTGCGGCCCTACGCCGACGCCGTGGCTCGCGACGTCGGCCCGACGGCCCTGGTCTGCCTGGACGAAGAGCAGCCGACGCTTCACTTGTTGTGGGCTCCCCAGGACCTTGCATCGCGCCGGTGGCCGTCGCTCGCCGTGGCGATCGCGGATCTCGGTCGGCACATCAGTGCATGGATCATCCGGCCGGCGTACGACGTGACCTCCCGCCGGATCGTGGACGCGGCAACCGACCGGGTGACAATCCTGTCGAGCGTCAACGACAGCGCCATCGTCAAGGCGTACCAGGAGATCAAGCAGCTGTCGGCCGCGGTGACGCCGGGGACGCCCGACCCGAAGATCGGGGTCGCCGTGATCGGGTCCGATCTCGACACCGCCGAGCGGTTCCACCGCCATTTGGGGAGCACCACCTCGTCGTTCCTGAGCTTCGACCTGGCGCTGGTGGCGTGCGTGCCGCGGATGGAGGCAACGATCCGGTCCAGCGAGCGCATGGTCTTCGCCGAACACCCGTATCCGACAATGGAGACGGTGCTGTCGTGGATACGCCGGGCCGTGCCGCGAGCCGAGTCACAGCCGCCGGCGTCTCCGCCAACACCCGCGGAACCGTCCCCGCCGGCACCCGCGGACGCGCCCGCGTCAATCAAGCTCGCCCCCAGGCCGCGCGTCGAGGTCGAACCGAAACCCCACACCGGCACACGCGAGCCGGACGATCACGGCGCACCGGCACCCCTTGCCACGTACATGGACGACGTCACGCCCCTGGATGTCCGCTGCCCCGGCCACGAAGAGTTGGAGCTCGCCGTCGATGCGGCGGGGCGCCTGCACGTCATCGCCCGCGAACAGGAGATGCGCTGGCTTCACGTGGTCGCCGCATGGGCCGGGAAGCATGCCGGGATCATCGGCAGGAGCTGCCCCGGTCACTGGATCGATGCCGCGGCAGCCCCGGTCCTGCACGTGTTCACCGACCGGCCGGCGAGCCTCGCCGACCTGCACGGCTGCGACCTTCGCCTGCACCTCCTGACGCCGGTCACCGTCGATGGCCGGCGCGGCTGGTATCACGCGCCGCTGAACGCCGACGTGTAATCTGCAGTCTTTGTGTGGCACGGTTGAGCGAGGCCGCCTCCCTGGCGGCCTCGTTCGGCCGTGGAGCGACGTCCGAAGACACGGCCGACGCCGAAATCCGCCTGCGGCGGATCAACCGTGCCACACAGAGACTGAGCAGGCGGAGACTCAGGATTATTCTGGCGCGGCCGGCAGCGCCCGCTCCAGTATCCGCAGCCAGTTGGCGTACGCGAACCCCTCGACGTCCCGGTCGGACCACCCTGCCGCCCGCAGTGCCTCGGCGAGCGCGTCGAGCGTGCGCGGATGGTCGAGTCCCCTCGGCAGGTCGCCGGGGCCGAAGCCGCCGTCCATGTCCGTGCCCAGGGCCACGCCACGGCGGTGGCCCATTAATCCGGCCAGGCGCTCGACATGCGCCACGCAGTCGCCGATCGAAGCCCGGCCGGCGGGTACGAGGAACTTCGAGAACAGGTTGAGGCCGATCACGCCGTCCCGTTCGGCGATTGCCCTGACGTGGTCGTCGCGCAGATGCCGCTGGTTCTCGCCGACAAGCGCCCGGCAGTTGGAGTGCGTGGCGACGAGTGGCCCGCGTGCCACCTCCAGGAGGCCGTCCATCGCTTCGTCGGACAGGTGCGAGGCGTCGTGGATGATGTTGCAGTCGTCGAGCGCCCGGACGAGTTCAATCCCCAGGGGTGTGAGCGGTCCCAGCCGCTGGTTGCCGCCGGCGTAACGAGTCCCCATCGACCAGGTCAAACCGACGAGCCGCAGCCCGCGGTCGTACCACGCCGGGACCTCCTCGGGAGTCCGTATGGGATCGGCGCCCTCCATAAGCAGGACGATTCCCGGCATGGCGGCGCCCACGGTTTCGAGGTCGCCCAGGGTACGGACGATTCGCAACTCGCCGGCCGCCTCGAGCCGCCGGTAGATCTCGATCTGGCGGCGCCCGGCGGCCTCGGCCCCGTCGAGGTCGTCGATACCGGCGTAGACGGCCGGGCGGTCCCCGGCATCGTCAGTCGGTTCGGTGAAGATCGTCGCGAACGCGATCTCCACGCCGGCGGCGCGCAGCTCCGGCAGGCTTACACTGCCCTGGCGGGGATCCGGGCAGGGAGCGGTCAGGTCGCGTCCCAGCAATGCCAGGTACGCCAGATCCAGATGTCCGTCGATCCACTTCACGGGGTACAGCGTATCGAAGACCGGAGACACCGCGTGAGCACGCCCGAACCCGTCGACGAGCAGTTCGTGTCCGAGCCGATCACACCGGAGCCGGGATCATTCTCGACCGCGCTCATGGCCGCCGGGCTGGCGTCGCTGCCGGGTGCGTTCACCTGGCGGCACCGGCGGTACCGGATCGTGGAGTGCCTGGCGCACCGCAAGGTGTCCTCGCGGGAGGGGGGTGTCCCCGGCGGCGAGTTGTACCTGCGTCGCCAGGAGTTCTCCGTTCGGCTGGACAGCGGGCAGCGGGCCACGATCTACGTGCAGCGTCAACCGCCGCGAGGAGCCACGCCTGCCGCGGCCCGGCGCCGCTGGTTCCTTTATTCCATTGAGGCGGAACCGTCCGGAGGCTGATCCGAAGCGTTTTCGTTGCCCGCCTTCGGGTTGAGGGGTACCGTAGTGAACATGACCCAAGCGGCCGTCCAAGCCGGTCATCCGCCGGCCGAAGGGATCTCGACAACGCTGCGGCGCGTCATCGGCGGCGCCGTGGCGCTCGGATCGACGACGCTGCTGGGTCTGGCGGCCTGGCTGGAGCCTGCGAGCGAGGGGCTGGGCACTCATTCGCAGTTGTTAATCCTTCCGCCCTGCGGATGGATCCTGGCCATGGACCTGCCGTGCCCGACGTGCGGCATGACGACCGCGTTCGCCGCCGCGGCGGACGGCAACCTCGCCGGCGCCTTCGTCGCCCAGCCGATGGGCGCGGCCCTGGCGGTCGGTACCGCGATGGCACTGATCACCGGCGCGTGGACGGCCGCAACGGGTTCGCGCGTGGCGTGGCTGTTCGGGCGCTTGTGTACTCGCCGGGCGGCCTGGCTCACGGGCATCGCGTTCGGCGCGGCGTGGGTCTACAAGATCATCGCGTACAAGGAGTTGCTGGGATGAATCGATCGGGTGTCCTGATGGTCCTGATTCTCGGCACCGCGTGCACGATGTGCAGTTGCGCGGTCGGCAACCTCATCGGCGGCATGGCGCAGAACTACGAGTACACGAAGCTCGTCGAGGTGCATCCGGTCTACGCGGACCTGGAGAACAAATCGGTCGCGGTCATCGTCGACGTCGACCTGGTGACGCTCTACGAGCATCCCGACGTCGCCGTGGCGATCGGCGCGAACGTCTCGCGACGCCTCTCGACCAACGTGCCGGGCATCACGGTGTTACCGCCTGCCCTGGTGAGCCAGTGGCAGTTCCGTACGCCGCAATGGAGCGCCATGTCGTACGGCGAGATTGTCCGGAAGCTCAACGTGGACCGCATCGTGCACATCGACGTCCACCAGTTCCGGCTGCATCCGCCGGGCAACCAGTGGCTGTGGGACGGCCTGATCGGCGCCGACGTCGGCATTATCGAGCGGGACGGCTACGACCCGGACAGTTACGTCGACAGGTTCGACATCACCGTCGCCTATCCCGACATGACGGGTGTCACCCGCGAGAACGCCACGGCCAGGGGCATCCGGACGGGATTGCTCACGCTCTTCACGCGAAAGACATCGTGGCTCTTCTTTACGCACCTGGAGCCGAAATACCCCGACCACTACAAGGGGCCCATCGAGGAAGGCCGCTATGACGGCACATGAGCCTGCCACGACCACGCGTATCGCCCCGGTGGTCACGCTCCGATTCACGGCGTGCGCGGTGGTGGCGGCGGTGATGTGTTCGTGCAACATTCTTTCGCCGGCGGCGTTCCTCGCCTTCGGCGAGACCAAGACCCCGGCGATGTACGAGCTGGAGGACCGGCCGACGGTGGTCTTCGTGGATGACCGCAACAACGCGATCCCGATCAATGCGTCACGCATCCGCCGCAGGATCGCCGACGACGTGACCAGGGAACTCATGGCTCACGAGCTCGTGAGCCTGACCATCAGCCCGCGCGACGCGATGGCGCTGACACGGCGACGCGATCGCGAGGGCGACCTGATGTCGATGGAGGCGATCGGAGAAGCGGTCGGCGCCGAGCAACTCATCTATATCGAGATGCTGAGCTTCCGCGGATCGGTGGACAACATAACGCCGCGACCCGGGGCAATGTGCCGCGTCAAGGTGATCG
The DNA here is from genome assembly GCA_022562915.1 of Planctomycetota bacterium. Classification (GTDB taxonomy): domain Bacteria; phylum Planctomycetota; class Phycisphaerae; order Phycisphaerales; family SM1A02; genus JADFOJ01. Next base: position 36,456 of record JADFOJ010000019.1, read on the forward strand.
ACATCGTTGCCAGGACCCGCGCGTTCCCGCCGGTCGGCGGCGACTCGGACTGGCAGGAGGTGGGCGCGCTCGGGGCGCCTATGAGCCTGGAGCTCTATCGCAACTCGGAGGGCCGCCGTCAGATCGAGGTGTCGCTCTCCGCGGCGATTGCCGACAAGGTCACCAAGCTGTTCTACACGCACGTCCCCGACGAGCTCGGCAGCCGGTTGACGCCGCAGTGAGAATCCTGCACCTGATCGACCCCGCCGGCCCCGGCGGCGGCCCCTGCACGCTCAAACTCCTGGCCGAGACGGTCTCGCGCGCTGCCGGCCACCACGACGTGGTCGTGTTCGGTACCGGCGAGCACCTCGATCTCGCCCGGCGGTGCGGCATCACGCCGCGGGGGCGGATCGGCGCCGCGCTCAACCGGCCCGTGCTGGCCCGGGCGGCACTCGCCACACTGCTGAACGCCGGGCAACGTTCCGGCGGGCGGTACGATCTGATCCATGCGTGGACGCTCGGTTCCGCCGTCGCGGCGGTCCGGGCGGCACGAGGGCAACCGGTGCTGGCGACCGCCGCGGCCTGTGCCGTCCGGTGGCCGGCGGACCTCAGGGTGCTGGCGCGACACCGCGTGCCGGTGCTGGCGGCGACGGCCCACGTGCAGGCCGGGCTTGTCGCCGCCGGGTACCCGCGTGAGGTTGTCTCGGTGCTGACACCCGCGGTGGACCCGGGCTCGATTGCCATGGAGCAGCGCCGGCTGCTCCGCGCGTCGTGGGACGCGGACGAGACGACGTACGTCGTGGCCCTGCTGACCGAGCCGGTCCAGATCGCCGACAACGTGCACGCCATCAACGCGGCGGCCAGGGCTTTGCTGACGGGCAAGGACGTCCGGATCGTCGTGCATCACGGCGCCGCGCCGCTGAGGCTTCGTCTGGAGATGTCAGCTGCCGGGCTGAGGGACCTCATCATCGTGGACGATCGGGTCGTCGAGCCGTGGCGGATCGTGGCGGGACTCGACCTGGCGATGGCGATCCATCGCGCGCCGCGTCTGGAGGCGCGACGATCGTGGGGGGTGCAGGTGCGCGGGGCGGTGCCCGTGCTGCACATGCTTCCGGGGCCGGCGCCGGAGCCGTACCCGCGGATGACGCCGTTGATCTGGGCGACGGCGGCGGGCGTGCCGGTGATCGCCGAGGATCAGTACGCCGGTGACTGGATCGAGGAGGGCAGGACCGGGCTCCTCACGTCGACGGCCGACTACAACCGGACCGCCGCCCGTATCCTGGATCTCTACGACAACCCCGCCCTCGCCCGGCGCATCACGGCCGAGGCCCAGGCGCAGGTCGAGACCCGTTTCTCCCCGGACCTGTTCGTCGGGCGGCTTGCGGTCGCCTGGGACCAGGCGCGGCGGCGCGAGGCGGTTGTGTTGCCGGAGGACGAGGTCGCCCGGGTGGTTGAACGTCGCACCACGGGCGAGCTCGTCCGCCTGGGGCGGACTCGCTCGACCGTGCCACCCGGCGCGCAGGGGGTGGCACGGTAGACGGAGTCCGCCTGCGGCGGACTCGCTCGACCGTGCCACCCGGCGCGCCGCTACGTGTCGTACAACCGATCCAACAGGTCCGTGGCGGCCTGGTGATACACGCTGTCCAGCACGTCCTGCGGTAACGACTTGCCGTCCAGGGTCGGCGCATCCATCTCGCCGTAGCGCTCCGGATCGATCATCGCCAGGTCCGGGTCCGCGATGGGTGAGGGACCGTGGTAGTCGGTCTCCAGCATTGTCCGCAGCGCCCAGTACCTGCTGGCATACAGGTCGAACGCTTCCTCCGGTGAGCCGGCCTTCGCCTCCATCTCGCCGTCCTCGCCCGGAGTCAAGTGCTCGTCGGAGGTCAGGATGTCGCTTCCAAAGAGAATCCGCCCTCGAAAGGTCCGCAGGAAGCTCACCAGCTCGTCCCGTCGGTGCCGGCCGAGTTCACGGACCATCCACTTGGCGGCGCTGCAGTCCAGGTAGAGATTGTCGTGCCGGTTCAGCAGGCCCGTCAGGAACTCCAGGTCCTCCGGCCACCCGCCCATGTGCGCCGCGATCCACGGCCGGTCGAATCGCTGCAGCATCGCTTCCAGCGGCTCGTATTGCTGGGCCTTGGTGCCGTAGATGCCGGAATCGCTGTACTTGGCGGCAAACCAGGTGTCGGGGTCCGCCACGTGGGTCATGAAGATCATGCCCAGATCCGCCGCGACCTCCATGGCAGCCAGGCGCAGCGGTGCGTCCAGCCGCAGCAGGTCGGCGTCGCCGGACTCGCGGCCGTAATCGAGACCGCGTGGCGCCGCCCAGAACTTGACGATTCGCGCCCCCAGCGCGTGGAACTTCCTGATCCGCTCGATGAATCCCCGGCCGTGGTGATAGCGGCGGTCCCGGCCCATGTAGTTGGGCACCGCGATGAAACGGATGCGATCACCCAGCACGCCGCGCACGGCCTCGACCTGCTCGAGGGCGGTCATCGAATAGGTCCGCCGGATCCCGTACAGATCGGCGACGCGACGGTAGATCCGGGCGGCGTCCGTGCCGTTGATGTGGGTGTGAACGTCTATGATCCCCCCTGCGGGCACTCCCAGCCGGGCTGCCTCGGCGACGTAGTCGAGGCCGAGTCGGTTGGCCGGCGTTCGCACGGTGGGACCGGTTGTTCCAGCCGTTTCGGACTTCGTCATCGGCGGATGATAGGCGAACTTGACAGATTCAGGATTGCGCTGGCGCACGACTGGCTCGTGGGAGTGCGCGGTGGGGAGATGGTCCTTGACCGGCTGGCAAGGCTCTTCGGACCGACGGACCTCTACACGCTCGTGAGCAACGGGTCGCCGATTACCGAGTCGATCTCGGCGTGCCGAGTGGTGACGTCGCCGCTGCAGCGCCTGCCGGGTGCGCGGGGACGTCTGCGCCGGCATTACCTGCCGTTGATGCCGTGGGCGGTCAGCCGGCTGCGCGTCGCGCCGTGCGACCTGCTCATCTCGACGAGCTCGGCCGTCATGAAGTCGATCAGGGCGCCGCAGGGTACGCCGCACCTGTGCTACTGCCACACGCCCGCGCGGTACATCTGGTCGCAGTCCACTGCGTACGGATCGCGCCGCGGCACATCGGGCGGCCGGCTGCGTTCGATGGGGCTCCGCGCGGTGCGCGGTCCGTTTCAGCGGTGGGACCGCTCCACTGTGGACCGCGTGACCAGGCTCCTGGCCAACAGCCGGCACATCGCCCAGGAGATCCGTCGCTGCTGGGGTCGCGATGCCCATGTCGTGCATCCCCCGGTGCGGACGGGGTGGTTCACCGTGGACCCGGCCGTCGAGCGCGAGAACTGGCTGCTGGTCGTGTCTTCGCTGGAGCCGTACAAGCGTGTCGAGTTCGCCATCGAGGCCGCCAACCGGATGAGCCTGCCGCTGAAGGTGGTCGGCACCGGCTCGCAGCGTTCGGCGTTGCAGAAGATGGCGGGGCCGACGGTGGAGCTCCTCGGCTGGGTGGACGACACCAGGTTACTGGATCTGTACCGGCGGGCGCGGGCGCTGGTGTACCCGCAGATCGAGGACTTCGGGATCACCGCGGTCGAAGCCCAGGCGTGCGGCTGCCCGGTGATCGCCTTCGAGGCCGGTGGCGCGCTGGATTCCGTGACCGACCGGACCGGCGTGTTCTTCTCCGGGGCCGGCGCCGGCGCACTGTGCGAGGCCATCGATGTTTTTGAAAGCAAGTCGATCGACGCCGGGGCGTGCCGTCTCAACGCCGAGCGGTTCAGCGAGGATGTCTTCGATCGGGCGATCATGAAGCATGCGGTGGAGCTGGTGAAGAAAATAGACCGGGAGTAATTTCCAGCCAGCCGCCCTCTGTTGCGCGGTGACCGCGGCCTGGAAAATACTCCCGGTCTATTTTCTTCTCAAGCTCCCTCGCCGTTGTCGCCGTATCGAATCGCCGGCCGACCGTCGTTGAGCATTCCGCCGCTGCGCACGCGACCGACGTAGAGGCCGTAGTCCGATTCGAGATCGATGTGCCGGACGACTTCGCAGTCGAGCCAGCTCAGGGAGCGCGTGGGAATCGGCGCGCCGCTCGGCGCCGCCGTGATCGGCAGGGTGTCAAACGGATCGTCGCCGTGCAGCGGTGCGGTGTCGAACATCCTCGCGAGCAGGCGATCGTCGGCGGCGATCTGGCAGAGCGCGAAGCTGTGGCTGTCGCGGATCAACGGCACAACCGGCATTCCCGTCGAGACCGCCGCCATCACCAGCGGTGGCACCGTGGCGCATTGCTGCACCCACTTGACGAGGATACCGCTCCGCGAGCCGTTGTAGGCGGCGGTGAGGATGAACAGACCGCTGGGGATCTGCCCGATCGCCTTTGAAACGGGTGTCTCCATGGCGCAGCGTGGCGTTCGACCACGTCGTTCGATCACCTGATCTGATCGGCCGAGCCCGGCGCGGGCATTACTGCGGGCGGGGTTGTGGGGCCCGGTCCCGGTTTCCTTGACACGCCGGATAAGCCTCAACCGACCGAGCCGCAACGGGTTAGCTCACGCGGGCTCCGCTGTCCGTCATAACTTGTGTTTGGAAGTGGTAAAAAGTGTTGCGAAGTGGGGCGAAATGGGTTATCGTCCCCATCAATCGTACCGAGGCAGGAATGCGTGCTTTTTACCGGCAAAAACGAGCTTTCAATCGACTCCAAGCAGCGAATGGCCATCCCGGCCAAGACGCGGACGATGCTGGAGCGGGGCCAGGCCGGGACCATCCTGGTCATTGTATGGGGGCCAAACGGCGTGTTGTGGCTCTGGCCGGAGCGGACTTTCAAAAGAATATCCGGCGAATGCGAGCCGACGCTCACGCCCTCCGACGAGGAGATGGAACACGACGTGGTGACGTTCGGGGAGGCGGAGCGCCTCGATATCGACAGCGCCGGCAGGATCCGGCTTCCGCAGGAGCTGCTGGCCGAAGCCGAACTCGGCGACAGGGTCCTGCTGGTCGGCGTCCGGCATCACATGGAGATCTGGGTCCCGGACGAATGGGCGGCGCAGCGAAGGGAGAAAGCCGGCCGGCGACGGGAGATCGCGCAACGGCTGCGCGACGTGGGTCGCGACGGTCGTACGGACGAACGAGGCTCCCGCGAGCCATGAAAACCACAACACCGCCCGGAACCCGGTGCGGTGTGCTGGGCGGGTCAGGGAGGACCCGGCTTCCCGGCCGACACGATCTGCACGGAGCAGCTGATCGAATCGGCCACGGCGCGGCTTGGGCAACAACCGCCACGCCACTGTATTCGTCGTCTCCGGTCCGTCGCCGGGCCGGAGGCATTCCTCTGCCGCAACGGTCACGTCACACGTGACGTGAGCCGTTGACTTCTTCCCCGTTGGCTCGTGGCGTGACCCACCGCATGCTACGAGCCTTTGCTCGTGTGCTCTCGCGGCGCCGTTGCTTTGGCGGCGAAAACGAACGTGCAGGTCGCGTCAGGTCGCGTCGGGCCCGCCGGGACCGATGGAGGCGATCACCGGCGGTTTCTGCGCCAGGATCTGGTCGGCCACCTCGCGCCGGTGTATGTCGATCGATCGTGGAAACGCGAACGCCAGGCGAACCCGATCGCCACGTATCGCCGCTATCCGCACAATCCCGATCGGACTGGCCGGATCTCCGATGACCACTTCCTCCCCTTCCCGTCGAGTGATCACAAGCATTGATAGCACCTCCTGCCCAGATCATCGCGCGATCATGCGCGAACCCACCTAACGACCATCAGGATACACGAAATTACCCCTCGACCAAGCGGTTTTCAGCGTTTTTCGCGTGCGACGGGTCTAGCAGCCCGTTGAAGAAGTGCTTCGATGGCGAGAGCGCGACCAGATTCGTCAGATCAAGGAGCCGGATCGAAGACATATCCCGGAGATACGGCGAGATTCGGCGACGCCGAGCTGGCGGATCTGGGCCGCTCGCAGCCCGAATGACTTCTTCAACGGGCTGCTGGGGGTGCACCCTGTCAACTCCCCACGAAGGGCGTTTATGCCACCGAATGGACGGCTCTGACCTCGGGAATGTGCTCCTTGAGGGTCCGCTCGATGCCATGCTGGAGGGTGACGGCGCTGGAGGGGCAGCCGATGCACGCCCCCAGGAACCGCACCGTGACCACGCCTTCGGCGGTGACGTCCACCAGCTCGACATCCCCGTCGTCCTGCTGTATCGCGGGGCGGATGAGGTCCAGGATCTGCCCGACGTGCTCCCGCATCGAAACGGCGGTCGGGGCGGCGACCCCGTCGGGAATCTCAGGGGCGTCGGCCGGTCTGGGTTGGGCATCGTCTGGCATGATCCGGGATTAGAACCAGTCAAGTGTAGGACCCCGATGCCACGCCGGCCAGAACGGCGGCCCCGGTACACTACCCGGCCCATGGGCACTGCCGGAGAACCATTCCAGCCCTGGAGAGCACCCGTACTGGTCATGGCGATGCTGGCCTCGGCGTGCACGTCGCCGGTGGCCGTCGATGACCCTCTGGCGACGCTCGCACAGCCCGGCGAGGGTCCCCGCAGGCTCCTGGGTGCGATGGTGGCGCTCGACCATCACCCCGGCGACGAGCGCTATCTCGACGCGCTCACCCGGCTTCTGTGGATACCGGGGTACACCGTCATGTCGCGCCGGCACGCGTTCGATCGACTGCTGGAGTACGACGAGGCGCGACTCAAGAAGACGATCCGCCGCCGCATGCCGAGCATGAGTGCGCGGTTGTGGCAGGAGCAGCTCTGCGGGCTCATCGTCGAGCACGGGTGGACAGACCTGAGCCCGGCGCTCGTCAGCGCGTGGGCGCGGGTGATTCCGTACGTGGATGACTTCACGCGCGTCGAGTACGACTCGCTCGTGGAGATCTACGGGAGCCGCGAAGGCGTGGTGGACGCGGTGTTCGAACTGCTCGTCGAGTCTCGAAGCTCGACGCTGCGCACGCGGTGCTGGGGGCTGCTGTACCGGCTCGGCTACCACCAGCGGCTCGTCGCGTTGCTGGAGGCCCACTCGGTTGACCCCGACGACGCGATGCTCATCGACCTCAGGGCTGCCGTGCTGGACCTGGGGGTCGTCCCGCGCAACCGGGAGGAGATCCTCTGGGTGAGGAAACTTCACGACCCCTCGCGGGCGGAGTTCTGGTCCCAGGCGACGGCGGCGGTGCGGTCGCTGCCGCACGCCAGGCGCATGGAACTGGAACTGCGCGACCTGCCGATCGTGGTGGCGGCTTCCATACACGACCCCGAACTGCTGCGCGCCGACAAGCAGGCCCTGTACGACCGGCTTGCCGCGACGCTCGCCGGGCGGCGCAAGCACATCGATTCAAGGCGGTACGAGGGGTTCCCGGGTTCATACGATCAGTACCTCGCCGCCCATCGAAAGGTCCTCACGTGGGGTGACCTGGCCGCGATGATCCTGGCGCTGCGGGCGGTGGACGTTCCTCAAGTCGCCGAGCATCTTCGGGCGTACGCCGAGGATGACCGGCAGGACAAGACCACCGAGTACGGCGGCGTGATCCGGCTGGATGCGCAGGGCCGGTTCGAGGTCATCGAGTTCCGGCCGAAGTACCGGACGGCGGACAACCGATTCGTCGCCTCCCAGGCGATGCTGGACGCGGCGTACACGGCGGTCTTTCACTTCCACTTCCACGCTCAGAAGTACAACAACCGGCGTTACGCGGCACCGGGAATCGGCGACCTCAACTACGCCGAGAACCTTCGCGCCAACTGCCTCGTGTTCAGCTTCGTGAACAGGGACACCATGAACATGGACTACTACCGGCACACGCGCGTGATTGTCGACCTGGGCGAGGTCTCTCGACACTGAACCGCCAGTCACAATGCAGTTGTACCCACTCGTCCTGATCGGTGTCCTGTTGATGGCCGACGGCGGTCTCGGCTTCGCCGCCGGTGTCGTGCTCCTCGACACCGCGTACGTGATCACCGCCGCGATCGGCGGCGTGCTCCTGCTGGCGGGCCTGGCCGCCGGCGGCGTCGCCTGGTGCCGCCACCGACTGGACGCGAGGCAGCAACCGTCTGCGGTCCTGGCGGCCCAGCGGATCGTTCACGTCACGCGATGGCTGCTGCTGGTTCACTTTGCCGTCATGGTGCTTGTCCTGGGATGGCTGGACACCGTGCGGTCGGCGACCGGCGACATGGTGGCGCTCGACGAGGTGCTCGCCATGGGGCCGACGATCGCGGGCTTCGCGGCAACGTGGTGGGTCTTCTATCCCGTCGAGAGACGAGTCCGCGAAGCGCTGCTCATGCGCTGTCTCGACGAGGGCAGTTCGTTCTTTCCGCTGCCGGAGCGCGGCACCTGGGTATTGACGCAACTGCGTACGCACGTGTTCTTCCTGCTGGTGCCGATTCTCCTGATCCTCGTCGCGGTCGAGGCGATCGAGGCGACGGCGGGAATGCTCGCCGACCACGCCTGGACGAGCCCCCTCGCCGACCTCGGCACGATGCTTGCCGCGGCGGTGATCGTGATTGCAGCGCCGCTGGTGTCGCGGTTCGTGCTCGATGCGGAGCCGATGCCGGCGGGGCCGCTGCGCGACGATCTGCTGGGCGTGTGCCGGAGACACGGGGTGAGGGTGCGCGAGCTGCTGGTCTGGAACACCCACGGGTCGATGATCAACGCCGCGGTCATGGGCATGGTCGGGTGGCTGCGATACGTCCTGCTGACCGACGCGCTGCTGGAAGCGATGACACCGCGGCAGGTCGAGGCGGTCATGGCCCACGAGATCGGCCACATACGCCTGTCTCACCTGCCGTGGCTGCTCGTGTCGCTGCTGGCGGCGGCGTCGCTCGTGACGGTGCCGTTGGTCGGAGCACGGGTTCTGGGCGCCGGCGCGGTGAGCGACGCGTCGGTTGGTGGCGCCTCGATGACCGTGGCCGTCATGGCGGCGGCGGCGGTCGTCTTCATCATCTTCGGCTGGGTGTCGCGCCGCTTTGAGCGCCAGGCGGACGTCTTCGCCGTCCGGCACCTCGACGCGCACGTCGATCGAAACACGACCGGGCTCATCTCCGCCGGTGCGGTGGCCGTGGTGTGCGACGCGCTGGGGCGGATTGCGCTGCTCAACGCGGTGGCCGCCGGCCGTCGAAGCTGGCGGCACGGATCCATCGCGTGGAGGCAGGCGTACCTGCGATCGATCGTCGGTCGCTCCGCGGCGGCGATGCCGATCGACCGACAGGTACGACGGATCAAGGTGGCGGCGGCGGTGATCCTCACCCTGGCGGCGATCGTCGTCATCCTGGGCTGATCGTGCCACGCCCAGATTCTCGACTTTCTATTTGTGCGTTCCGGGCAGACTCCGGGTGGCACGGTCGAGCTTGCTCGCCCGTGTCTTCGGACGTCTCACCACGGGCGAGCTCGTCCGTCTGGGGCGGACTCGCTCGACC
>JADFOJ010000020.1 GCA_022562915.1 Planctomycetota bacterium
AGCAGACGATCAGGTTCGTGACGTTGGCGTCGAGAATCGTGCTCAGCGCCTTGGCGTAGCCAATCCGGATCGACGCGCGCAGCTCCTCGCCGGCAAAGAGCTCTTCGCGGATACGTTCGTAGATGAGCACGTTGGCGTCCACCGCCATGCCGATGGTGAGCACGATGCCGGCCAATCCCGGCAGTGTGAACGTTCCATCGAGCAAGGACATCATGCCGAAGATGATGATGCCGTTGGCGATCAGCGCCAGGTCCGCCACGACCCCGGCGAAGAAGTAGTACAGCATCATGAACACGATCACGGCAAGGACGGCGATCTTGAACGCGCCCATCCCCCGGCGCAGGTTGTCGGCCCCGATGGACGGGCCGAGCGTGTTCATCGCGATCGGTTCCGGCGACAGCTTCGCCTCCAGTGAGCCCGCGGCAAGCACGCGGGTCAGGTAGTTGAGCTCCGACTCCGAGAAATTGCCCTGGATAATGCCGCTCTCGGCAATCGGCTGGTTGATCCGCGGCGCCGAATAGATCTGCCCGTCGAGAACGATCCCCATCGGCTCGCCGACGTGCGCGCGGGTGAGCTTCATCATCAACCGGCCGCCGGGGGCGTCGAGCCGGAACCCCACTGCGCTGCGACCCAGGTTGTCAATCGCCGGATAGGTGCTCACCATCGCCCATTTCGAATCGTCGTGGGTGATGCTCTTCGCGTCGGTGATGTACAGCAGCAGGTAGTACTGCCCGTCGCGTTCGGCCGCGATGTGGTCCAGCCCGCCCGACGCGAAGTACGCCATCGGGTTCGCCGTCAAGGCGGCGAGATCCTCCGGTTTCTTGTACCACTGCTTGAGATCGTTGATGGCGAACCACGCCGCCACCGTCGAGTCGGTCTCTCTCGGGCCGCGCTCGGCAAGCTGCGCCCGCAGGTCCGCGGGGTTAACCCCCTGCGGGTCGCTGTTGCGCACGGCGATGTGGTATTCCAGGACACCGGCGCCGCGGAGAAGCCGCATGAGGTCCTCGGGGTCGTCGAACCCCTTGCGCTGGGAGGCGTAGGCGTCGTAATCGGCAATGACGGCACGCAGGTGCTCGTCCAGGAACGGAAAATCCTCGGCGATTGCGTCCAGCTCGATCTCGCGCGGACTCGGTCCAATCCGGGGCTTGCCGGTCTCCGGATCCAGCAGCGGCTTGCCCGCGGCATCCTTGATCTCCTCGCGATCGGTCGAGAGCCGCAATGTGCGATCCACGCGGGACCGGTCCAGGCTCAGGCGAAGCACCGCGTCGCGCAGGCTGTCGAACTCGATCTCGGCGTTCGCGACCGCCTGCTCCAGCGGGCCGAGCGTCTCCGGGGACGATCCCGCATCCCGGCCCGTCTCAAGGGTGTCCCACGCCCCCTGGAGATCGTCGTAGCCGGCCTGCAGCTGCTCGATCTGCACCAGACGCGATCCGCCCGCACCACCGAACCGCTCGACGGCGGTGCCGGCTTCCAGCGCCCGCTGCAGCCCGCTGGGCGAGATGTGCGCCTCTCGCAGCAGGGCGGTCAGGGCACTCTCGTAGGTGTCTCTCAGTGCAAGGACGTCCTCGTTGGGAAGCGGCATGACGATCTCGATGCGGTCGATGCCCATGGGCATCATCGAGATGTCCAGCACGCCCTGGGGATTCACCCGTTGCTTGAGAACGGTGATCACCTGCGTCAGCGTGCGTTGCGGGTCCGGGTCGTTCCGATCCAGGCGAACGTGGTAGATCAGGCTCACACCGCCGCGCAGATCCTTGCCGAGCCGGATCTTCTCGTCGATCGGATAGACGGACCACAGGCACAGCGCCAGCAGTACAACGACAAGCACGATCTTCCAGACGAGCTTCCGCATCACTCTGCCGTATGAGTTCCCATCTTGGTGTCGACCGGGCCGTCGGTGAGCACCTGCTGGATCGCCGTCCGGGCGAAGGTGATCCGCGTGTTGGCGGTCTCATCCACCTTGAGCACCACCGTCTCGGAGTTGACCTCGACGACGGATCCGATCACACCGCCGACGGTCTGGACGCGGTCGTGCTTGCGGATCGATTCGAGCAGGGTCTTGCGTTTCTTGCGGTCGCGTCGTTGGCCCAGCACGGTGAAGGCGATCATCGTGATCAGCAGCACCAGCAGCAGCGGAAAGAACATTCCGCCGAACGGATCGCTGCGCTGGGCGCCTCCGGCGGCGGGACCCCCCGCAGGCGTCGCCCCCGTCAGCGACTGGCCGCCTCCCGGAGGCGGCGGGATAGCGCCCGCCCCGGGGGGCGGTGGCGTCTGGTCCTGGGCCAGCACTAGGGTTGCCGTGTCGAAGTCGTACATGATGGTGAAGCAGGCTCTCGCGTCGCCGGCCAGGCCTCGGCCAGCGAAGACCAGGAATCTTCGCGTATCGCACGCTGTATGTCCAGCATCAGCCGCTGGTAGTGCCTGAGGTTATGCACGCTGACGAGGACGGGTCCAAGCATTTCCCGGGCCAGGAACAGATGCCTCAGGTAGGCCCGGCTGAGGCCCCCGGCGCACGCGGGGCAGTCGCAGCCGGGGTCGAGTACGCCGGCGGCCTCCCGAAAGCGGGCGTTGCGCAGGTGCAGTCGCCCGGCAGGCGTGAAGGCATTGGCGTTGCGGCCGTTGCGGGTAGGCAGCACGCAGTCGAACATGTCCACGCCGGCGCGGACCGCCGCCACGAGGTCGGACTCGTAGCCGACACCCATCAGGTAGCGGGGCTTGCCGGCCGGCATCCTCGAGGCGGTAAAGTCCACCACGCGACGGATCGCCTCGATCGACTCCCCCACCGCCACCCCGCCGATCGCATACCCCGGCAGTTCGACGTTGCAGACAGCCTCGACCGAAGCCCGGCGCAGGAGCAGGTCCGTCCCGCCCTGCACGATGCCGAAAAGCGCCTGCTCGTCGGGCCGCCGATGCGACGCCCTGCAGCGCTCCAGCCAACGCAGCGTGCGCTCGTGTGCGTCCCGGCGGCGAGGGCCGGTCTCGGCCGTCTCCCGGGCCGGCGGGCAGTCATCGAGCGCCATGATGATGTCGGCGCCCAGGGCGTTCTGGACCTCCATGGCCCGCTCCGGTGACAGGTGCCAGGTGCTTCCGTCGACGAACGAACGGAAGGTCACGCCGTCGTCGTCGATCCTGCTCATCCGGGCCAGCGAGTAGACCTGGTACCCGCCGGAGTCCGTCAGGATCGGTCCGTCCCAGCCCATGAACGCGTGCAATCCGCCGAGTTGCTCCACGAGTTCGTGGCCCGGGCGCAGCATGAGGTGATACGCATTGGCGAGCAGAATCCGGGCCCCCACCGCACGAAGCTGCTCGACCGTGACACCCTTGACGGCCGCACTGGTACCCACCGGCATGAACGCCGGCGTGTCGAACCCGCCGTGCGGCGTCTCGACACGGCCGACGCGGGCGTTCGTCGAACGGGACTCATGGAGGATCGTGAAGTTCATAAGAACAGCTCATTTTTCCGACGCCTCGCGTAGAACCCGCTTCTCCTTGTCAGTCAGGCTGTGCAGGCCGCTGCTGCTGATCTTGTCGAGGATTCGGTCGACCTCCTTGCGCGGCCTGCCGGGACGGGTCACCTTTGATCGCCGGCCGCGATAGTGGTGCGACGTCGGATCGACCCACCCCAGGAAGTCGAAGAATCCGTGCAGCTTGTGGGGGTGCCGGATGAAGTAAAACCCGGCGATCGCGCCGCCGAGGTGCCCCGCATGGCCGCCCGCATTCTGCCCGCTGAAGATCACCGACACCAGCGCCAGCGCCACGAACGCGTACGCCAGGGTTGCCAGGCGCATCGGCAGTATGAAGAACAGCAGCACCACCGCGTTGGGCACCAGGAACGCCCCGGCCATGAGCACGCCGAACACGCCCGCCGATGCGCCGACCAGCGGCATGGCCATCGAGTTGGACAGCAGGCCGGGCACCGCCACGGTCCGGTGCGCCATAAGCGACGCGACGACGCCGCCGAGGTTCAGGACAAGGTACAACAGCGCCCCGCAGATGCCGCACAGCAGGTAGAACGCCAGGTATCGCTTGCCGCCCAGGTACTTCTCCACGATCGACCCGAAGAAATATAACGCGATCATGTTGAACAACAGGTGCGTGAAGGTGCCGTGCAGGAACTGGAAGCCGATGAACCGCCAGACCTCCAGACGCCGAAAGGCCGTGTCCGTCGAGAAGTGGAACCAACGTTGAAGCGGCGGCATCCACTGGTAGGTGACGGTCCCCACGCGATCGAACGGCGTCGCCGACCGGTCGACGACCGCCCTCTGAAAAACGAGCCTGCCGCTGCGAAGAGCGCCCGGTTCGTCCTGGAGCACCTGCTCGACGTACTGGCCGCCGCCCAGGACGTCGATGTGCTTCGCCACGTCGCGGCTCACCTGAACGGGCTTGTACCAGGCGGTGTTGCGGGGCGCGAACTCGTCGATCACGAAGACCCCGGCACAGATGATGATCAGCCAGGTGTTCACCGACCACATCCGCATCGCCGACAGGCCGCCGCGGCCGTAGGCGCCCGGCGCGGGGGGTCGGTTCCGGATGTAGTCGCGTTCGTCGATGCCCATGTCAGTCGGGTTGGGACTTCTGTCGGCGAGTTGCCCTGCGGAGCCGCCGTTTTTCCGCCCCGCTGAGGCTCTGCATACCACGGGACGCGATCTTCTGCAGGATATCGTCAACCACGGCGATCTCCTCCTGCTCGCGCCGGGCGCGCCGCTGGTCGGCCCTCCGGCGCGACGAGGTGGCGGTCTTCGCCCCCTCGGGGTCATCGGCCTCGTCGGGACCGTACAGGCTCGCGGAGTAGTCGCCGGAGTCGAAACCCAGCATCTCCTGGGTGAACTGAAGCTGCCGGTGCGTGATCCAGCAGGTGAACCCGCCGAAGATCGCGATGCACACGAGCATGACGTTCTGGGTGACGAACCCCATGATTCCCAGTGCGATCGCACCGACATATCCCACCCGGACCGAATACCGCATCGACCGCGCGTAGCCGAAGGTCCGCCACAGCAGCGCCTGCAGGATCCTGCCACCGTCCAGGGGAAAGACCGGCAGCAGGTTGAACAGCAGGAGGATCAGGCTCACGGTGTTCAGAAGGTAAAGCGCCGTCAAGTACCAGGGCGCGGCGACTTCGGCGGGTATGTGCAGCACCAACGGGTTGGCGATGGCGACACCCCACCACTGCCCCGTCCAGAATCCGATGGTCGGAGTGAGCACGACCAGCAACGCGACGTTGACCATCGGCCCTCCCGACGCCGTGATCAGGTGAGGCAGCCAGCGATGCGTCGGGCTGCAATACGCGAGGCCTCCGAGCGGCCACATGAGGATCTCGTCAGCCCCGCCGCCGGACCACCGGCACGCGAGGCAATGCCCGAACTCGTGCACGAGCACGACACCGAACAGGCACGACAACAGCGTCAGCGTCGGAGCCATGCCCAGACCGCTGGACTCTTTCATCGCCAGCAGCATCTGGATCACGATGAAAATCAGGAAGACGGCGTGGACCCGGACCGTGATCCCCAGCACCCGCATCAGCGGCACCGACCACGTCATGGGGTTGTCCAGTGTGGGTCGCAACCCACGCCAGTCGCCGCCGGGCCGGCCGTAACGCCGCATCGGGTTGTCGTCGAAAGCCTCGTCGCGGTCGCGCCAGGTCATCGCCGCCGTGCCCACAGGTACAGCGACGCGATGGTCTTGCCGTCGATGATCCGCCCGTCACCGGCCATCTCCAGCGCCTTCTCGACAGCGACCACGCCCACCTCGATGTCCTCGTGGGGCTCCAGCTTCTGGCCGACGAACTCCAGGCCGCCGGCCGTGAAGACGCGCATCAATTCGTCACAGAAGCCCGGCGACGTGTAGAAATCGCCGAGAGGCGCGATCGTGGTCGCCCTGTACCCCGTCTCTTCCTCCAGCTCCCGCGCCGCGGCCGCCTGGGGGGCTTCGCCCGGCTCCAGCGTGCCGGCGGGAAGCTCCCACAGCCGGTCGTCCACGGCAACCCGCCAGTTTCGCACCAGCACCAGCCGATCACCGTCCAGTTGCGGCACGATGAGTACCGCGCCGGGGTGCCGGACGATCTCGCGATCGATCGTACGGCCGTCGTCGCCGGTCCACTTGACGACCTCGACGGCGAACAACCTGCCCTGGAACGGTCTGTGTACAGTGGTGGCGTTCGGCATCACCCCAGATCATACGTAGAGCCACATGAGCGAGGAAAACGGCGGACAGGGAATCGTCCGGCTGGTGAACGTCGACAAGTGGTTCGACGGCGTCCAGGTCCTCAGGAACGTCACCCTTGAGTTCGCTCGCGGCAGGACCACTGTCGTCATGGGTCCCAGCGGCTGCGGGAAGACCGTCATGCTCAAGCACATCGTCGGCCTGCTGCGGCCGGAGCGCGGCGAGGTGTGGTACGGGGACACGCGCATCGACCGTCTCCGGGAGGCGAAGCTCGCCCCGATTCGGCGCCAATTCGGATTTCTCTTTCAGCTTGGGGCGCTGTTCGACTCGATGACGGTCCTGGGCAACATCGCGTTTCCGCTGGTGGAGCACACGAAGCAGAGCCCGGCCCAACGCCTGGAGAAGGTCAGGCAGGTTCTGAGCATGGTCGGCATGTCAGGCTCGATGGACAAGATGCCCGCGGAGCTCTCCGGCGGCCAGAAAAAGCGAGTCGCGCTCGCCAGGGCCATCGTGCTGAGGCCGAAAATCATGCTCTACGACGAGCCGACGACGGGGCTGGACCCGATCCGGTCCGACGTCATCAACCAGCTCATCCGCAGGCTTCAGCGCGAACTGCGCATGACCAGTATCGTCGTGACCCACGATCTCGCCAGCGCCTTCGAGGTCGCCGATGACATGGTGATGCTTTACGATGGCGCCGTCGTCATGACGGGCACACCCGATGAATTCAAGTCGTCGTCCGATCCGACCGTGCAGCGATTCCTTCGCGGCAAGGCGACCGCAGAGGAACTCGCCGGTATCGCCGGCGACGAGGATGACGCAGACCACGCCGGCTCGACCGAACCGGAGGATCTTGGACCGTGAACCCCTCCGGCAGACACTTCATCCTCGGCCTGACCACGCTGATCGCGCTGGGTGGGATCGTCGTTCTGCTCATACTCTTCGGCGAGATGGACTCACTTGTCCGGAGCCGCTACGGCCTCACGATCGAGTGCCCCAACGCGGCCGGTCTCCGTGCCGGCAGCACCGTCGAACTCAACGGCGTCCCGGTCGGCCGGATCGAGGATGTCACCTACGACGCCGGCCCGGAGTACCCGGTCCGGATCGTCGCGATGATCGATGACACGGTCCTGATCGGCCGGAACGTCATCCCCTATGCCACGGTCCAGTTGCTCGGCGGCAGCGCGACGCTGCAACTGGAAGCCGCTCCCGGCAGCGACGGGACGCTGCCCACCGATGGGTCGGCGATCCTGCACGAGCCGATCCGCAGCCGGCTCATGGAACAGCTGACCGCAACGCTTGACGCCAGGATGCAGCCGCTGCTGGACGGCATGGAGGAGTTCCGCGAGCTCGCCAGGAATCTCAACGAGCTGGTCCGGCCCGTCGATCCGGACCGGCCGGGCGAGACCCGCAATATCCGTTGGGCCGTCGAGACGCTCAACCAGGTTCTCGATGACGTGCGCGAGGCCCTCGCGATGGCCAAGGCGTGGCTCGGCGACGAGGAGCTGCGCCTGGACGCCAGCGTCGCCGTCCACAACGCCAACGTGCTCATCGAGCAGGCGACGGACACGATGGAGCAGTTCGCCAGGCTCGCCGGCCGCATAGAGGCGGACTCCGAGAGCATCAGCAAACACCTCGCGCCGGTGCTCGACGAACTCGCCTCGACACTGGAAGAGGTCCACGGCCTGGTGGCCCGCGCCACCGAAGGCGAGGGAACGATCGCCCAGCTCCTGAACAACCCGGATCTCTACGAGTCGCTCGATGACGCCGCCATTCGCCTGGACCGAACGCTCCGCGAAGTGCAACTGCTCATCGAGAAGGTCAAGGCCGACGGGCTGCCGGCGATCTGGTAGGCGTTATTCGTTGTACACCACGATCTCGACCCTGCGGCTGGCGGCCTTCGTGGACAGGGCACGGGACGCCCCGTAGCTGGCCACCGAGACCCGGTCGGCATCGACCCCACGAGAGATCAGGTAGTCGCGGACCGCATAGGCGCGCTCGAACCCGAGGTGGTAATTGCTCCTGTGCCCGCTCTTGCGGATCGGATCGGTGTCGGTATAGCCCTCGATGCGTACGAAGTGCTCCGCGTAGCTCCGTCCCAGCACACTGGCCACCTGGTCAAGGGATTGCTTCGCGGCACCCTTGAGACTGGTCTTGCCGGGGGGGAACAGGACGTCGCTCGCCACGGCAATCGTCACCTCGCCTGTCGACACCGTCGCCGAGACGTTGGCGATCTGCTCGAAGCCGGTGAGCTGGGCCTGCGCCAGCGGTGGCTGCGTGAACACCGGCTGGGCGTCCGCAAGGCCGGCAAGCTGCCGGTCCCTGTCCCGCAGCGCGGCCTCGTTCTCGGACAGGGCGGCGTTCCGCGCCGCAAGCTGCACCCGCAGGTCCTCGTTCTCGCGGGACAGCAGGACGTTCGTCTTCTGAAGGTCGGTACTGCACCCGGAAAGGCACACGAGGCCCATGAAGACCGCGCTCGTGCCGAGAAGCGTCATCCTTGACAACTGCATCGCTTGAATCCTTTCATGTCATGAATCAGGGCATGAGGCCTGGCGCCTGGAGCCCCGGGTACACGGACTGCACCCAGTCGAACGCCGGTCGACAGAGGATCACGACCAGGGTTACCAACGCAAGGTGCGGTCCATACGGTAACTCCCGCCGCTCTCGCTTGAACAACGACGAGATTCCCATCGACACAACAACCCACGACAGGCCAGAAAACGGCGCCAGCAGGGAGATCCAGATCGGATCGACCCAGCCCAGCACGGCGCCGACGGCGCCCATGAGGTGGACGTCACCGAGGCCCATCGCCTCCCGTCCGAAGCCCAGCGTCCCCAGGATCCGGATGGCCCACACGAGGCCGGCACCGGAGAGGTAACCGAGAATCGATCCGCCCAGCGCCTGGATGATCACGGGCGGCGCCGCTGCCGGAAGTCCGGCGCCGAGAAAATGGCCCGCGACGAGCCCGGCAAGAACCGGCAGCAGGAAGAGAATCTCGACGCCCATCTCTCGCCGCGCATGCGGATAGTCGCCGAGGACCTGATCGTCCGGGACGTACTCCGCGTAGTCGGCGAAGCTGTATCGCATGACGCCCCGCACGAGAAGACCCCAGGCGATCAGCACGCCCACCATCCCCATCGCCCCAATGCAGAACCAGTGCCAGTCGGTGGTCTGGATCGGCCAATGCCCCCTGGCGCGGTACGCGGACGGCAGAGCCGCCTGGATCGGCCAGGCGACGAACGCCACCACGGTCAGCACGCGGGGAATGCCGATCGGGATAATGAACTGCCGGGCATCGATCACGGTCATCGCCGTGAGACCCGCCAGCAGGAACACCACCAGCAGGAACGCGGGCAGCGCTCGCAGTACCCCGTTGTAGTACCACCAGTCGCCACCGATGTGCCCCCACCAGTCCACGGTCGGCTTCACCATGAACAACGCGGCGTAAAGCACCAGGAACAGGACCGCCATGAACGCCTCAATGAGCATGTACTGGGGGCTGATCGGCGCCTTGCAGGTGCGGCAACGGGCCCGGACGTACATCCAGCCCACGATCGGGAGGTTCTCGTACCACGCCAGCCGGACGCCGCAGATCGGACAGCGGCTGGCGGGCGAGATGACGCTCATCCCCGCGGGCAGCCGATAGATCACCACGTTGATGAAGCTGCCGACGATCGCGCCGAACGCGAAGACGAACACTGCCGTGGGAATGTGCTGGTAGTAGTGCCAGGGCTGCATCAGTCTTCGGACCCGTCCGCCGTGAGCTGCTCGATCTGCTGCTCGGCGGTGTCGAGGATCGCGCGGCACCGCGTGAGTAGCGCCGCCCCCCGCCGGTACTCGGCGAGGCTCTCCTCCAGACCGATCTCACCCCGCTCGATCCGCTCTATCAGCGCTTCGAGTTCGGCGAGAGCCTGCTCGTAGGTCATCGATTCCTCGGCAGCTTCGGCTTTCGACGGCTTCGCCATGTTCCGGACTCTACCGATCGGCGCCGAAGAGGTCCATCTGGTCCGTTTTCCCTCGCGCCGGCGTTCCCGCCGGCTGCCCGGCCCTGCCCACGACCGAATCGATCGAGCCGTCGGCGACGTGCGTCACGATCGCATCGCCGTCGCGGACGTCGCCCACGGACGAGACCAGCCCGCCGGCCGCCGTGGTCGTGTACGAGTAGCCCCGCTTGAGCACGCGTCGCGGATTGACGGCCTCGAGCTGGCGGCCCAGTGCCTCGGCCCGATCGCGCCGCCGCCGGGCGTGGACCGTCGTCGCCCGGCCGAGCCGGCCGGCCGCCCCCGCCAGAGTCTCGCGGGCGCGCTGCACCAGGGCGCCGGGGTCTCGCAGCAGGGCGCTGCGGGCCGCGGTGTCGAGCCGCTGACGGTGTCGCTCCAGATGCCGCTTCACGAGCAGTCGCAGTCGCTGATCAAGGTGATCCAGTTGACCCGTGAGCTCGTCGGCGGACGGAATGAGCAGCATGACGGCCTGGGTGGGCGTGGCTGCGCGGGCGTCCGCGACGAGTTCGATCACCGACGTGTCCGACTCGTGGCCGATCGCGGCCATCAGCGGCAGCCGGCAGGTGAACACCGCATCCGCCACGACACGCTCGTTGAACGCCCACAGGTCCTCCGCCGAGCCGCCGCCGCGGGTGACGAGGATCGCGTCGATCGCCAGCCGCGCCGCGTCGCGGTCGATCCGGCGGATTGCCGCGGCGACCTGCTCGGCGGCGCCGTCACCCTGGACCCTGACGTCCAGGACGACCAGCCCCACCGCCCGGCACCGCTGGGCCGCCGTGGCGATGACGTCCTGCACCGCCGCCCCGCTGCCGGAGGTGATCACGGCGATCCGTCGCGGAAAGACGGGCAGCGGCTTCTTACGGTCTTCGTCGAAGTACCCGAGGCGGCGAAGCTCCTCGCACATCGCGCGGAACTTCAGTTCCAGCGCTCCCTCGCCCACCGGCTCCAGCCGGCTGACGTAGAATTGGGTCCGCCCCTGCGGCCCGTAATAGCTGACGTGCCCGGTGGCGACGACCTCGGTACCCTCTTCCGGCACGAATCCGAAGGTGCGTGCCGCCGACACCCAGGCGACGCAGCCCAGCACGGACTGGTCGTCCTTGAGCGAAAAATACCAGTGCTTGCGAGTGCTCAGATTGCTCACCTCGCCGATCACCCGCAGCGGCGAGGGCACGTGCAGCTCGAGCGTCGTCCGGATGAGCCGGGTCACCTCGGAGACCGTCAACTGTTCCATGCCATCCACGCCGTCCATGCCCATGGCCCGATGATATGTCGATGACCGCGCCGACCGAGCTCACGCTCACCACGAACATCGCCGCCGTGGCCGGCGTGAACCTCCGCCAGGCCGAGTCGTTCAGGCGGCTCGGCATCCGGTGCGTGGCGGACCTCATCCTGCACCTGCCCGTGCGCTACGAGCACGAGCTCGCCGAGACGTCCATCGCCCAGGTGCAGGAGCAGGCCGACGCCCTCGGCGACGAGGTGACCCTGTCCGTCTGCGGCGAGGTCGTCATGGTCCGGTCGGTGCCCGCCCGCGGCCGCCGCCGGGTCGAATTGACGATCCAGGACGACACCGCCGCGCTGCGCGCGACGTGGTTCAACATGCCCTGGCTGGCGGAAAAACTGCGCCCGGGCCTCGTCGTCCGTCTCATCGGCCGCATCGGACGGCATCGCGACCTCCTGCAGATGGTCAACCCGCGATGGGAGCTGGTGGACGCCGCGGAACCGAAGACACCCCGTGCCGAACGGTACCGGCCGATATACCCCGCCGGCGATGACCTGCCCTCGTGGCAGATCGAGCGGGCGGTGGGCGAGGTGCTTCCCGCGGCGCTGGCGCAGCTCGACGATCACCTGCACGAGGCGTACCGCGCTTCGCGGGCGTTGCCGGCGCTCGCCGACGCCTACCGCATGATGCACCGGCCCGACGACCCCGACGAGCCGAAGCGGGCGCGACGACGACTCGCCCTCGACGAATTGTTGTTGCTGCAGCTCGCCGTCATGCTGAAACGCCGCCACCGCCGCCGGAGCCTGCGCGCCCCGGCGTTGAAACACAGCGCGGCGATCGACCGGCACATCGTCGCGCGGTTCCCGTTCGAGCTCACCGAGTCGCAGCGCGGCGTGATCGAGGAGATCGCCGCGGACCTGGGCACCGAGACGCCGATGAACAGATTGCTTCAGGGCGACGTCGGCGCCGGCAAGACGGTCGTGGCGTTGTACGGCATGCTCATGGCCGTCGCGAGCGGGCACCAGGCGGCGCTGATGGCGCCGACGGAACTCCTCGCCGAGCAGCACGGTGCGTCGATCGGCGGCATGCTCCGCGGGGGGCGCGTCTCGATCGACGTTCTCACCGGGTCGTTGAGCGTCGCGCAGCGGCGTGACGTGCTCCGGCGCCTGGAAGCCGGCGAGATCGACCTGCTCATCGGCACCCATGCACTGCTCACCGAGCACGTGCGGTTCAAGAGCCTTGCCCTGGCGGTCGTCGACGAGCAGCACCGTTTCGGGGTCCACCAGCGGGCCACGATCCGGTCCAAGGGCCGGGACGACCGCACGGTACCGCACACGCTGGTCATGACCGCGACGCCGATCCCCCGGACATTGTCACTGACGGTCTTCGGCGACCTGGACGTCTCGACGATCCGGGGCATGCCGCCGGGCCGCCGGCCCGTGACGACCAGGGTCCGCGACTTCACCGCCGCCGACAAGGTCTACGCCCACGTCGCCGACCGCCTGGCCAAGGGCGAGCAGGCGTACATCGTGGTACCGGTGATTGACGAGTCCGACCTGGGCCTCACCGCCGTGCACTCGCACCTGGAGGCATTGAGCAAGGGGCACCTGCGCAAGCACCGACTCGCGGCGCTGCACGGCCGGCTGTCGCGCGACGAGCGGGACGAGATCATGGGACGGTTCCGCGACGGCACGATCGACGCACTGGTGACCACGACCGTCATCGAGGTCGGCGTGGACGTGCCCAACGCGTCGATCATGGTCATCGAGCACGCCCAGCGGTTCGGGCTGGCCCAGTTGCACCAGCTCCGCGGCCGCATCGCGAGGGCCACGCGCAAGAGCCTCTGCGTCCTGCTGGCGGACTCGCCGACGCCGGAGGCCGAGGCACGACTCGACGCGATCGCCTCGACCACCGACGGTTTCCTGATCGCCGAGAAAGACCTGGAGATCCGCGGCCCCGGCGAACTCTTCGGCGCGAAGCAGTCAGGCATACCGCCGTTCCGCGTGACCGAACTGCCGCGCGACATGGAACTCCTGCAACTGGCCCGCCGCGACGCGATCGCCTGGGTCCGGGAAAACCCCACGCTCTCGGGCGACCGCGACGCACTGCTCAGGCAGCGCCTGCTCAAGGCCTACGGCAAGGCGCTGGGCCTCGGTGACGTCGCGTGAACAGTCGGACACGACATGTCCCCTCGAGAATGAGAGGGACGGACCCCTCTCTTGCAGTGTGTTCTATCGGCCCAGCAGCTTCATCACGCGATAGGCCAGCACGATTTTCTCGGTGTGCAGGCGGCGCACGAGGCGCCGACCGCGGCCCGGGGGTGTATAGCGGTGCGCGACAGCCAGGTCTTCATCGTACTGCCGGCGGTCGAAGTTGCCCGACTTGCTTGTGGGGTAGAGTCGGAAACGAGCGAGCGGCCGGTCGAGGACGATCGGGTCGCTCAGCCGGCCGAGGCGCAGCCACAGGTCGTAGTCCATCGCCCAGTGGAGCGTGCGGTCAAGCGCTCCGACCTGCTCGAAGGCCGATCGCCGCCAGAAGGTCGCAGGCTGGCAGATGAAATTCTCTCGCAGGAGACGGTCGTACGTGTAGCGAGCCTGTCGCCGCTCCTTGTACCGGCGGATGGCGCGACGGATCTCGCAGCCCTCTGCATCCACGATAATGCATGAGCCGCTGAGCCAGATCTTCTCCCGCTCGGTGTCGAACGCGCGGGCGACCGCCTCGAGCGTGCCCGGCTCGTAGAGGTCGTCGCTGTTGAGCCAGGCCACGATCTCGCCGCTCCCGCGCGACAGACCCTGGTTGATCGCGTCGGCCTGTCCGTGGTCGGGCCGGCTCGTCCAGGTGAGGCGCGGGTCGTCCATCGACTCGAGGATCTGAAGGGTGCCGTCGGTGGATCCGCCGTCAACCACGGTCATTTCCAGCTCGAAATCGCCCTGCTGATCGATGACGCTCCTGAGCGATCGTGCGAGAAACCTCGCGTGGTTGAAGGACGGCATGACGACACTGATCTTCATGGCGCCGGGAAGAAAGGGGACGGACCCCTTTCATCCTAGAAGTAGAAGCGGAAACCGAGTTCCCAGTCAACGGTGGAGACGTCGACCCCGAGGCCTGACAACTCCACATCCTCCAGCGACCAGAATCGCGCGCCGGTGAAGACCATTCAATGCGAGTTGATGTGATATTTCACACCGCCGAGCACCTGCCAGGCGAAGACCGTGTCGTGGTCGCTGGCCCTGCCCAGACCAGGAATGCGGATCTCGAAATCAGCGATGGCAACTCCGAGTCCGACGCCGCTGTAGAGCCCGAAGCCGGAGTCACCGAATTGCATCTCGCCGATGAAGTTGACCATGAGCGAGTGCGTGGTCACATCGCCGGACAAGGATGCATTCCCTACCGGCGTTCGGAACGTGTCCATGTCGAAGCCGCGGAAGGCGTACTCGAGCTCTATCGAAAGTCCCAGGTCCATTGGTACACCCGGTGGCAACAGGGTGACGCCGCCTGCCACACGCGCGCCGGCACCGGTCGAGAAGTCGATGGACAGGTCCGACGTCAACGATGGAGCGAGCGCCGCATCGATGCTCCCGCCGGATTCGTCGCTGAGATCCCCGTCATCGGGGAAGACCAACAGCCCCGAAGCCGAAACGTACCATCCCCCACCCAGCGCATCATCCTGGGCGTGAGCAGTACCGACAACCAACGATGCCAAAGCGACGGCAAGCGACAGTGATCCGCCAGGTAGACGCGTCATGAACGATCCTCCGTTGTGCCGGTATCCCCTGTGACCGTCGCCCGGCTCCACCACCGAGCTTCTCCGGCCGGAGTATAACGACCCCCGGAAGAAAGGGGACGGACCCCCTTAATCCCACCCGGCCAGGACCGCCAGGAGATCGGTGATGCCCACGATGCCGTCCCGGTCGAGGTCGGCCGCGCGCCGGCGTGGCTTACTGTCCCTGCCGCGATCGGCACCAACGCGTCGCCGCGCCCGAGACAAGCCGGCAAGAGGCTCACCAGCCGGGGACTCCCCACCGCAGTGCGACTGTGCACCCGGACGCCGACCGGTTCGAAGTAGGTGCGAAGGTCGTGCGCGCGGTTGGGCGCCTGCAGCCCCCGCCCGTCATCGCTCGCGTGGTACTCACCCTCGGCGAGCCCGCGCCGGACCTCGCCCCACCAGTTGACGATCGCGCCGGCGGAGTGCGGGGACGCGGGGACGGCCTTGACTGGACAGGCGAGGCACGTGGCAACGACAGCCGCGGTGAAGTTCATCGGGGGGTCTCCTGCCCCCACCGGCGAGAAGAGGACCCGATCAGCCGCCCACGTGCCGGCAACTCGTGGATTTCTCCATGATGCGGTCGAGTTCCATGTCCAGCCCTTCATGCGGATGCGGCGAGAAAGGGGGAGTCCGATGACCGAGCGGGCCTTTCCGCTTAGTCAGACCGCGAAGCACATGCGAGGGATGAAGCCGCTTTGGGGACCCCGGTGTGCAAGCGGTGCCAGTTCGACCTGACGGGAAACATGTCGGGCGTCTTCCCGGAATGCGGCACGGTCGTGCCGTCGCCGGTGCCCGCCGAGTTCAGACCTTGGGCGCCGGTACGTGTGGTCAACGCCCCCGGCGCGTCCGCGGGTCCCCCGGCGCGTCCGGGGGTCCCCCGGCGCTTCCGGGGGCCCCGCGAGGGCTGGGAAAGTCGTCACAACCGATACACGTCGATTCTTCGGCGTGCGGTTCCTCCGGCCGGAGTCGCAACGGTGCCTTGCCGCATCGTACGGTGTCCGGGAGGCCTGCATGCGCAAGAACGCCGCCATGGACGAGTCGTCATCCGAGAAGAGGACCGGGCTGATCATCGTGTTTCTGATCACCGTCGCGATCGCCGGGGCGTGGTACGTCGTGCAGCGCACCGGGGCCGTCGAAGCCATCGACGAGACGGTGGATGTCTTCGTGCCGGACGCGGCCGGGATGGATCGCCGCACGAGTTACATCGACAGGGCCCGCGAACTGACCGACGCGCTCAACTCGCGATAGTCGCGCGACTGGAGCCGGCGCGGTTCGTTGACTACTCGTTGACTACTCGTCGCCCTCGTCGACGACCCGCTGACGGACCCGCACCAGGCACTGCCCGCTGTCGGACGCGACGAGCCGAAGCTCCAGCGAGTGGGGGCCGGCAGGCACCTCGATCTTGATCCGATCGCGCTTGGCCACGGTCCACGTGGCATGATGCCAGGTATTCGAGGGCTTGCCCGTTTCCTTGAACCAGCCCACCCGCTCGCCATCGAGAAGTATCTCCAGTACATAGGGCACCGCGGCCTCGGTGCCCTCGGAGAGCAGGATCCGCGAGTCGACGCGGATCGTACCGCCCCCGACCACCTGCATCCGCACGATCTGCCCCGACCTGACCAGGCCCCAGTTCTGCACGCGCTCGCCGTCGAGAAGCGTGACCCGCTCGGCGTTGTCCAGGTCCACCGTCTCCCACACCGACTCCACGGGCGAGACCCACGCGCGGAAGCCCGTCAGCAGGAAGAGCAGACCGATCGTGATCGCCGCGGCCGCGCGCGCAAGCCGCCACCGCCGCCGTCTCATCCGGGTGGCACGCTGGATGAGGGGCCACACTTCCTTGCGAACCCTGTCGAGGTCGTAGGGAAAGTCGATCTCGCCCCAGGGCAGGCCGGCCACCTCGACGGCCCGTACCTCGCGCTCCTGGACGAGTTCCGCCACCGCCGAACCGAGCCACCGGTTCTCTCCGCCGTCGGCGACGATCCGGTCGGCTTTCCGGAAGAGCGCACCCGCCGTGTCGTGTGTGAGCTTGAGGATCCCGACGTTCTCGCCCGTCACATCGCCGGCCGGCAAGTCCTTGCTCATGGCGACGATGCGCCCGTTGACCACGTTGACCTTCATGTGCTCGCGGCCGTCACCCGAACCGGAGTCGTAGGCGATCGCATCGCCCTTGACGGCGAGCAGGCGGTCGAGGATCTCCGGGTGGAAGATCGTGTCGCAGTTCAGGATGACCAGCGGCCCGCGAGCCCACTCGCGGGCGAGCCAGAACGAGTACAGGCTGTTCGTCGAGTTCCAACGCGGGTTGAGGATGTACTCGGCGCGGATCCCGACGACGCCCTTGATCTCGTCGGCGCAGTAGCCGAGCACCATGCCGACCGGTCCGACACCGGCGTCGGCCAGCGTTCCGAGCTGGTGCTCGATGAGCGGCCGGCGACCGACCTCGAGCAGGCACTTCGGAACGTCGGCGGTATGGCTGCCCAGTCGGCTCCCGCGACCCGCGGCGAGGATCAGCGCCTGCATCAGGACTCTCCCCCACCGTGGGCCGCCGCACGTGCCGACGGCGCCAGCCCGTCCACGGCTGCCTCCCGCGCTTTCCACAGCGCGGGCGTCCCATCGAAACGGACCCGACCGCGGCGCAGCACAATGACACGATCGAATCGACGGAGGTCGATCGACTGCGACAGCGCCACGACGAGGGTTCGGTCCTTCCCCCGCGTGAGGATTTCGTCGAGTACTGCCTTGGCCTGCCGCCGTCCGCGACCGTCGAGGGGGCTGTCGAGCATCCACACCGACGACCTTCCGGCGAGCAGGATGCCCGCCAGGCGCAGGAGCCGGCGCTCGTTCGGCGTGAGCCGGTGCGAGCTCACCTTTTCCTCCAACCTGCGTGGGAGGCCGCAAATAACGGTCCAGGCGCCGAGGCGTCGCAGCAGGCGCTCCTCGTCGAGCCCGAGGGCGTCCGGCGCATCCAGGCCGATCAAGCGCCAGGCCGGTGTCGGACCGAAGACGGGGTCCTGCGGCAGGTAGTCCACGCGACCGGAGAGCCTCTCATCGTCGCCGGAGAGCTCGGCGCCGTCCCAGAGCACGCGCCCCTTGCCCGGTGTCTCGACGCCGGCGAGGAGGCGCAGCAGGCTCGACTTGCCCGCTCCGACATGGCCGATGATCGCCAGGCGGGTCCCCGGCTCGATCGAAAGATCCATGGTGCGCAGCCGCACCTTGCGACCCGCGCCGCGACCCGCCGAGAGCTTCACCGCCTCGAGCGTCAGCCCGGTCGTCAAGGGCACGGGCGAGGAGGGCGCTTCGCTCGTGTCCGTGGTTGCGTCGCGCCTGCGCAACAAGGCGCCGATCCGGTCCGTACAGGCGAGTACCTTGCCGCTGCGGGCCGCCTGGCGGCCGACCTGGACCATGCGCCGGTGCACCGTCAGGGCATACGCGATGAACAGGAACAGTTCGCCGGGCTGGATCGCTCCCGATCGGACTTCCTCGGCGCCCACCCACAACGCGAGAGCAATCGCGGCCGCAAGGACGCCGTGTGCCGCCAGCGACGAGAGCGCGATGAGCTTGGTGGTTCTCACCTCCTTCTTCGCACTGGAGTCGTTGATCTTGTCCAGTTCGACGTTGATCCCGTCGTCACCCAGCCCGCCATAGAGGGCGTCGGCGTAGTGCCCCTCCTTCCGGCGCTGGCGTCCGACGATCTCCGCCACCGGGCCTGCCGCCCGCAGGCCGATCAGCAGCGCAGCCACCCCCGCCGCGAGCGAGATCAGGCCGAGTTTCGGGGAGATGTACAGCAGGATCGCACACACGCCGAGAAAGATGAGCCCGTTCTGCAGGACGTGGACGAGGATGCCCGCCATGCCGGCCTTGATCCGGGCGCTGTCGCCGATGATGCGGGCGATGAGATCGCCCGTTGCCCCGTGATCCCTGACGGACCTGCCGTTGACGCTGCGCACGGCGTCCGCGCGGAGATCGTGCACGGTGTTCGCGGCGAAGCGCATGATGTTGGTGCGTTGAATGAGCTCGAAGAGGCCGGCGCCGAGGGCAAACAGGAAGTAGAAGACCCCCAGCCACACGACGGGGTCACCCCATGCGGGCAGCGAGTCCACCAGGAGTTTCTCTCCCCCGGCCCTGGGGAAGACGACCTCGACGACGCCCCGCAGCGGCCACGGCATCGCCAGGCGGAACAGGACGACACCGAGCGACGCCATGGTGCCGGCCAGCAGCCAGCGCCGGTGCGGACGACCGTAGGCGATGAGCATTCGAGCTGCCCGCCGGCCTTTCTTTCGCGTCCACATGCGTGCGTTCCCTCGTGTCGTGCTCAGGCCGCCGAGGCGGACTTCGTCTGGGCCTCGACGATCTCCACGTCGTGGGGGAGTCGTGGCGCAAGGTCTGCCGCGTACCGGATGATCCCGGCGACCCGTGCCGCGGCGCCGCCCGGCCCGTGGAAGACGTGGCGAGCCATGTCACGTCGGATGTCGCCCTGACGCTGCGGGTCGGCGAACGCGTTCGTCAATGCAGCGACGAGATCGCCCGGCTTCTCGACGACCACCCCGATCTTGCGCCCGTACGTTTCGAGGTCCAGGGCCGGCGCTCGCTTGCGAACCCTCTTGAAGAGCTTCGGCACGTCGAGGAAGACGATCGGTCGATCCAGCAGCGTGTACTCCACGGCAACCGACGAGGCGTCGGTCAGCAGCAGGTCGGCGGCGTACAGGTACGGAACGACGTCGAGGTCACGGACCAGGCGGACCGCACCGCTCTCGTACGGCGCCAGTTCGCCGAACCAGTCGATCGCGTTCTTGGGGTGATCGTGCGGCTTGATCAACAGGTTCCACGAGCCGGATCCGGCGATCGCCTCGACGACCTCCCTGCCCATGGTCTCGAGGGCGTTGTTCTTCTCCCCCGTCGGCGCGAACAGGATCGTCCGACGACCGGGGTCCAGCCCCATGCGGCTCAGGATGGCGTCCCGATCCAGGTCGGTCGAGCGCAGCGGGTCGGTCTTCGGGAAGCCGCTGACCAGGCACGTCGGACCGTCGGGGCGAACCAGCCCCTCCGAGCGGTAGAGCTCCGCGTGATACCGGCCGGGCAGGCACAGCAGGTCGTACTTGAGCGCCTTCTCCCTGACCGAGAGGTTCTTGAACGACACGCCGTGGTAGATCTGAACCTTGCGTCGCGCGGATCGGGGAAAGAGCCGGTCCGAGAGATGCGCGCAGACGAAGACGTCGAAGTCCTCTTCGCGGCTCTGCTCGACAGGCATGACGTGGCCGGGATCCACGGGGAAGGGGTCGTAGAATCCGTCGATCTCCAGCGTCGGGTCGTCGCGGACACGCCAGAACCCGCCCGAGAAGAAGACCTCGATCTGCGGATCCTTCCGGAGGTGCTCGTACACCGGCATGAAGCAGAGGACGTGGACGGGGGCATAGCCGCTGAAGAGGATGCGCTTCATCACTGGTTGTCGTCGGGCGACCGTCCCTGGGGCCTGAGCGCAAAACGCGCGGTCGCCCGAATCGAGGCCGCGAGAAACGCTGTAACCGTCATCCGTCGACGCACCGCACCCCGATCGTGCGGGCGTACTTGTCCTTGAAAAGGTCGCACCAGCTCGAGAGCCGGCTCAGTGATCTCCACAGCTCCTGGCGCGAGCATCCCATCAGGGCGCAGACCTGATCGCTCGCGACCTTTTTTCGCCTGAAGAGGAACTGGAAAACCCGGATGTCCAGGTGCATCCGCTGCCTGGCCTTGTCCGTGGTCCGGACGGTGATCACGTCGTGCCGCCGGGGCTTGCTCCTGCCCAGCCGGTCCGTGCAGGGGATCTCGGCGACGTCGATCGTGCCCGCAACCTTGTAGAGTCGCTTGCAGAGGCTCACGGTCGCTGACAGATCGGTGAGTTTTCGACGGGCGTGATCGCCCTTGTCCCAGATCACGTACTTGCCCCCGCACCGATTCAGAAGCGAGAGCAGGAGCACGAACGGCTTCGGCCCGACCGCTTCGAAGGTGAATGTCCAGTCGTACTGGTTCGGGAAGGCCGGGTGCAGCGCGTAGCTGGTGCAGACATAGTCGACGATGTTGCGGTGCAGGACCGTCTTCTTCACATGCCGCGTGAGTTCCTGCGAGACGTCGGAGTAGGTGACCTTCACACCCGCTTTCGCCAGGGCGAGGGCCCAGGTCGCGCGATGTCCGGCCACGACCAGCACCTCGTCGCCGCGTTTCAGCCCGATCTTCGCCGCGAGCGATTTCGGATCCGGGTCAGTGCGCTGGCGGTCGTACGCCTTGCCGCCCCAGGCACCCTGCGGGTGACGCTCGACGAGTCCCCAGGGCTTCGCGTCCTTGAGGAACCGCTCCAGGGCGGGCACGGTGAAACGTGTAACAGTATCCGTCATGATGAACCCTAGAACAGGAGTTGGAACTGCGCGCGCACCACCACCTGGCCGGATTCGCCGGGGTCGTCCGTTCGCCATCCGGTCGCGTCGGGGAACGACCAGAAGTTGGCGACCTCGTTGAGGCCGTAGCCGACGTCCGCGGTGAACTTCACCCGGTGCCGGTTGAAGTAGCCGTTGAAGCCCACGGTGATCGTCGAGAGGTCCGGCGCCAGCCCGTCAGCGTCGCCCCACTCGTAGCGGGTGAACAGCTCGACGCCCTTCGAGACGAAGACAGCGCCCTGGGCGACGAGGCCGAACTGGTTGAGCGTGGGGCGCCCCTCCACGTCCAGATGGTTGCCGATGATGCCGGCGAAGACGCTGGCGCCCCCGAACTCCACGGTCACGTCGGCGGTCCATCGCAACAGTTGCGAGTCGGGGTCGAGGGTATCGTCCCGGTCTTCGTATCCGTAGAGCAGCCCGGCCCCGACGGCCATGGCGCCACTTTGACCGGGGAAGCTCGTGAAGTCCTTGAGCCTCTTCCACTTGCCGTCGAGCAGCCATTCGACACGCCCGCTCACGAACCACGCCTCGGTCTCGAAGAGGTCGTCCGTGGACTGAAAGAACGATCCACGAAGCCGAACGTCCTTCATCTTGTAACGCAACTCGATCGCGCCGGTGCGGGTCTGCCTGAAGCGCCGCGCGATCAGCGATCGCTCGGCGGCCAGTTGTCGTTTGGACGAGACACGTTCCTCGAACAGGAGTGGTGGACGAAACCTGCCTACCCGCACACTCAGGCCCTTCGTAAA
The DNA here is from genome assembly GCA_022562915.1 of Planctomycetota bacterium. Lineage (GTDB taxonomy): Bacteria > Planctomycetota > Phycisphaerae > Phycisphaerales > SM1A02 > JADFOJ01. The sequence goes on from JADFOJ010000020.1 coordinate 22,296, forward strand.
ATCCACTCGACCCCAGTACGACTGGAACTCGACATTCTCCAGCTCGCTGTCGAAGGCCCCGGTCACCGAGTAGTTGAGCCAGGGCCCGATGACGTGACCCGCGGCCTTCAGCTTGGCGCGGCGGATGGAGAAGCCGTGGCGGATCTTGTCGGGGTCATCGTCATCCTCCACGCGCCGGTTCAGTGTGTACCTCGCCTGGAGCCAGCCGGTGAACTCGAGCTTGAAGTTCCGATCCGGGCTCTTGACGAAGAGGCCGTCCTTGTAGCCAACCTTCCAGTCCTTCTCTTTCTTCTTTTTCTTTTTCTTCTTGTTCTTCTTCTTTTTCTTCTTCACCTTGGGCTTGTCGTCGTCCGACGGCTGCGCACGTGCGGTGAGCGGTTCCCCGGTCTCCCCGGGCTGCGAATCGTCCTGGAGTGCAACGAGCAGCGTCAGGGAATGCGAGTCGTCCGATGGATCGCCGACACCGTCGCCGGACGGCTGATCGACCGCCTGACCGAGCGCGAGAACGAGCACGGTTGACCACATCTGAGAGACCACGATGAAACGATCGGTTCCCGCGGCGCGGGCGTTGAGTTGCTCGTAGGTATTCGGTAGGTGAGTTGCGCTGCGGCAGACCGATAATGAAGAACCGGGACAAAGCCCTTTCTTCACCGCCGGCGGAGCGATTCCAGGATCTCGTCCGTCTCCGGAAACCGTCCCAGCTTCTGCTTGGAGAAGATCAGCGTCCCGTCGACGACGACCTCGAAGGCGCCGTTACCGCCTTTGATCAACTCGACACCGTTGCCGAGTTCGTCCTCGATGGCGGCCGCCAGACCGGCGGCCTGAGGCCGATAGTCTCATTCCACGCAGTATGTAATCGAGATCTTCACGGATCCATGAAAGTACATCCGGCCTGCCGCGTCAAGGGACGGAGGTACAATGACGCCATGAGACTTCCAGCGTTCGGTTTGACCGCGTTGCTGCTTGCATTGGCCGGGCCTGATTTCGTCTCGCTGCTCAGAGAGCGCGGCCTGGAGCGACAGAGCAGGACATGGGTTCTCGCGGCGGAGTCGGACCTTCACCGCGCCCTGCGCGACATCGGTACGTTCGACCGGGCCGTGAAGAAAGCCGCGAAGGCCGGCGCCTGGATGGCCCGGAACCTCAAGGGGCTGGACCGCGAGATCGAGTCGCTCACCCAGCAGCGCCGCCGGATCAGCAGCGGGTTGCCGGAGCTCGCCCGGCGGGACGCCCGCCGGCACAACCAAGCGGTCGCGACGCTCAACCAGATCAGCGTACGACTCGCGGAGTTGTACGAATACAAGGTCAATTCCGACGAGCCTGCCGAGGTCGAGATGGCGATGGCGGCCGCGCGGCAGTCATATATCCAGCATCTGCTCGACACGCGTCGCGCCGTCGACGAGGTGCTCCGAACCTATCATGAGTTGTCCACTGACGCGCAGGTCACCCAGGCGATCGACGAACTGGGCCGTGCCCAGGAGCAGTCCTTCACGCTCGGGCCGTCACGGCGATATCTCGGTTACCTCAAGCGTCTCGAGCGTTTCGAAGCGCGGGTCCACACCGAGCAGATCCCGCTTCGGCGGCAGGCGGGAACCTACTGGGTTCCGGTGGTCTTCAACCGGAAGGTCACCAGGGAACTGCTCTTCGACAGCGGCGCGAGCACGATCTCGTTGCCGGCGCGCATGGCTGCCGAGATCGGTCTCGGCCCCGGCAGCACCGACACGACCACGCGCGTCACGCTGGCGGACGGGCGTGTCGTCGAGGCGAGCGTCCGGACGATCCCGTTCGTTCGAGTCGGCACCTTCGAGGCGCACGACGTTCGCTGCATCGTGCTGCCGCCGGAGTTTACCAATGCGCCGGCCCTGCTCGGCGGGTCGTTCATCAACCGGTTCGGCTACACGATCGACACCGGCGCAAGCATGCTCACGCTCCATCGCCTCGATGACTAGACTGTCCGGATGCCGGCCAATGCCCAGCTCGAGCGGATCTTCCGGGAGATGGCCGCGGTCCTCGAGCTGACCGGCGCGAGCGGCTTTCGCGTCAACGCCTACGCGCGGGCGGCCCGCGTGATGAGTGACCTCACCGTGGACGTGGCTCTCCTGGCGGACCGCAAGAGCCTTCTCGCCATCGACGGCATCGGCGACGGCACGGCAAAGAAGATCATCCAGTACCTCGACACCGGCGCCGTGCAGGAGCACCAGGAACTGCTGGAGGAGATCCCGCACGGCCTGCTGGAAGTCCTGAAGATCCCGGGCCTGGGGCCCAGGTCCGTGCGGATCCTCTGGAAGCAGGGCGGCGTCACCGACGTGGCGTCGCTGACCCGCTCGCTGGAGACCGGCGAACTGGAGAAGCTCCCGCGCATGGGCGCCAAGACGATCAGCAATATTCGGGACTCCATCGCGTTCGTCGCGTCGTCGAAGGGCCGCGCCCGGCTCGGCGAGGCCCTTCCGCTTGCCGAGCGGATCGTGGAGTTCCTGGAAGCGGTCGACGGCGCCACGCGCATCCAGTATGCGGGATCACTTCGCCGCGGGTGCGAGACGATCGGCGACATCGACATCCTCGCGTCGACGACGCGACCCGGCGTGCTTCACCGCGCCTTCCAGGGGATGCCCGGCGTGATCAAGGTCCTCGTCGCGGGCGAGACCAGGAGCTCCGTCAGGCTCGAACCCGGCATCCAGGTGGACCTGCGCGTCGTCGAGCCGGCCTCGTTCGGCGCGGCCCTGCTGTACTTCACCGGTTCCAGGGAGCACAACGTCGCCCTGCGCGAGCGGGCGATCCGCATGAAACTGCATCTGAACGAGTACGGGCTGACCGGCGACGAGCCCGTCGCCGCCGCCACCGAAGCCGAGGTCTACGCCGCGCTGGGCCTCCCGTACATCCCGCCGGAGCTGCGCGAGGTTCGCGGAGAGCTGGACCTCACCGAAACGCCGCCGCTGATCGAGCTCGGCGACATCCGGGCGGAGTTGCACGCCCACACGATCGCCTCCGACGGCGGCCAGACGATCGAGGAACTTGCCCGCTGCGCGATCGCCCGCGGGTACCACACGATCGCGGTGACGGATCACTCGCCCTCCAGCGGGCAGGCGAACGGTCTCTCGCCCGACCGCCTGCTGGAGCACATCGACGCGATCAAGGCCGCGGACGCGAAGATCCCCGAGATCACGATCCTCGCCGGCGCCGAGGTGGACATACTCGCCGACGGGCACCTGGACTACGACGACGACCACCTCGCCCGGCTCGACGTGGTGATTGCATCACCTCACTCGGCGCTGCGGCAGGATGCCGACGCCGCCACCACCAGGCTACTGGCGGCACTCCGCCATCCGCTCGTGCACGTGCTGGGGCACCCCACGGGGCGGCTTATCAACAGCCGGCAGGGGCTGCAACCGGACCTCGCCCGCCTCATCGAGGCCGCGGTAGAGCACGGGACGGCGTTGGAGATCAACGCCAACTCCAGGAGGCTGGACCTGCGGGACACGCACGTGCGGGCCGCGGTCGAGGCCGGCGCGCTGATCGCCGTGAACACCGACGTCCACCGTGCGGAGAACTTCGACGAGCTTCGCTACGGGATCATGACCGCCCGCCGCGGGTGGCTGCGGCCCGAGCAGTGCGTGAACACCTGGTCCAGCCGGAAGCTGCTCGAGTGGCTCAGGAACAGGTAGACCGGGAGTAATTTCGCTGCGAAATTAGTCCCGGTCTATTATTTCCTTTGGGAGTAAATTCGCTGCGAAATTAGCCCCGGTCTATTTGTTTGTAGTATCCCCCCATGTTCGAATCGCTCTCACAAGGACTCGGCAGCGCCTTGCGGAACCTCTCCGGCCGGGGGCGCATCAGCGAGGACAACGTCCGCGAGGCGATGGCCGAAGTCCGTACGGCGCTGCTGGAGGCGGACGTCCACGTGGACGTCGTGAGTGACTTCTGCGAGGAGGTCGTCGCCGCCGCGCTCGGCCGCGAGGTCACCAGGAGCCTCAAGCCGGGTGACGAGATGATCGGCATCGTCCACGAACGGCTCACCGAGCTCATGGGACCGGTTGACAGCCACATCATGCTCGTCGAACCGGTGCCGACGATCGTCATGATGTGCGGCCTTCAGGGCTCCGGCAAGACGACCACCTGCGGCAAGCTCGCCGCGTACCTCAAGGGCCGGGGCAAGAGCGTCATGGTGGCCGCCGCGGACCTTCAGCGGCCCGCCGCGGTCGAGCAGCTCGGCATCGTCACCGCGCAGGTCGACCGGGAAGGCCGCGGCAGCGCGAAGGTCCACTTCTACGCCGAGCCGGAGAAGTGCGCCGAGTACGGCCGGGTGACCGGGGTCGCCGTCGGCGTCTGCCGGCGAGCGGTGAAGGCCGCCAGGAACGCCGGCGTTGACGTGGTCATCCTGGACACTGCGGGCCGCCTGCACATCGACGACGCGCTCATGAAGGAGCTGGAGTCGGTGAACCGGGCGGTGAACCCGCACCAGATCTATCTCATCGTCGACGCGATGGTCGGCCAGGACGCGGTGAACTCCGCCAAGGCCTTCCACGAGCGGCTCGCCGTCGACGGGGTGATCCTGACCAAGTTCGATTCCGACACCCGCGGCGGCGCCGCGCTGTCTGTGAAACGCGTCACCGGCGCACCGATCAAGTTCGTCGGGACCGGCGAGCGATTCGAGGACCTGGAGGAGTTCCATCCCCAGCGCATGGCGGGGCGGATCCTCGGCATGGGCGACGTGGTCGGCCTCGTCGAGAGAGCGCAGCAGGAAGTCAGCGAGGACGAGGCCGAGCGCCTCGCCGAAAAGATGGCCGAGGGCCGCCTGACGATGGACGACTTCCTCGATCAGCTCCGCTCGATGCGGCGGATGGGTCCCATGAAACAGTTGCTGGGCATGCTGCCGGGTGTCGGCGCGGCGATGAAAGACATGGACGTCGATGAGAAACAGCTCGACCGCCTCGAGGGCATCGTCCACTCGATGACCAGCCGCGAGCGAGAGAACATCAAGCTGCTGAACAAGTCCCGCGTGAAGCGCATCGCCAGGGGATCCGGCACGAGCCAGGGCGAGGTGAACAAGCTCACCCGCCAGTTCGAGATGCTCCAGAAGATGACGAAACAGATGGCCGGCGGCGGCATGAAGGGACGGATCAACGCCATCCGCGAGTTGTCAAAGGCCGACCCGTCGATGATCCCCGGCATGAGCGGCATGCCGTCGCTGGGCCGTCGCGGTACGACGAAGACCACGAGCCTCAAGAGACGTTTCAAGCAGCGGAAGAAGGGGCGGTAGGTTCCGCTTCAGTCCCGATCAATCGGCAACGGATCCGCCGCCTCGCCGCTGGTCCACGCGCGGATCTTCGGCAGCAGCACCTCCGTGCACAGGATCTTCACGCACGCCGCGACCGGGATCGCCAGCAGCATCCCGTAGATGCCCATGATCGAACCGCCGGCAAGCACGACGACCAGGATCGTCACCGGATCGAGGTTGGTCGCCTTGCCCGCGATCATCGGGACGAGAACATAGCCCTCGAACGTCTGGACGACGCCGTAGACCAATGAGGGCCACAGCACGATCCCCCACCATGACATCGGGTCGCCGCCCGTCGCGCCGAGTTCCTTGAACGCAAGCAACCCCACCGCCACCGGCACGCCCACCGCACCGAGGTAGGGCACGGCGCAGAACAGTCCGACCACCACGCCCAGCACGACCGAGTAGGGAACGCCGGCGACCTTCCATCCGACGGCGAGCATGACGCCCATGATCAGGCTGATGACGATCCGGCCGCGCACGAAACCCGCGACCACGGCGTCCATCTTGTCGAGCAACTCCAGCGTCGGCACGCGATTGGCCAGCGGGATCAGGCTGCGACCGAACCGCACCACGGAGGGGAACCACACGCTGAAGAAAAAGAAGTAGAACGGGATCAGGAACGCGAGAAACCCGATCTGGACGATTCCGGCGATGACGATCGCGGCTGCGCGGGCACCGCCCCTGGCCACACCGAGCCAGTGCATCGAGCCGCCGCCGCCCGGACGAACGCCCTCGAGGCGAACGCCGGCCTGATCCAGTTCCTCGCGCACGATCGCGCGGATGCGATCCTGGTCCATGACCGTGGGCCCCGCCCTCAACACGGGTCGCTGCGGCGCGACGTCAGGTTCGGGCGGGTGTTCCGGCGACGCCGACGGCGCGCCCCGCGGCAGGTAGTCGATGAGCCCGTCAGCCTGGTCGCGCCACGACTCCGGCAGGTAGTTGCGGAGCTTGACGGCCGTCTCGCGGAACGTCCCTTGCTGGTAGTCCCGGACCAGCCCGGCGGTCTGGCCGACGGCGATGGGCACGACGACGGCAACCACCCCGATCACCAGGGCGCCCACGGTCATGAGCAGCCCGCCGACGACCATGGGCCGTGTCAGCTTCGGGTGCCGGCTCACGCGGGCCACCAGCGGCTCGAAAAGGTAAGCCAGCAGCAGCGCAACCAGCAACGGGACGGTCACCGCCCGCAGCGCGTAGCCGAGCCAGACGAGACCCGCCACGGACGCGATGAGCAGTGCGTCGCGGACAGCCTGCAACTGCCACAAGTGCAGATGTCTCAGCGAGTCGCCTCGATCACGGGCCATTGCCCGTGCTATCGGCGCTCGGCCCCCATATGGGACAGAAGCAACTCCCGACTGAACGCCTCGTCGAAGTCGAAGACCGCCTGGAAGTCCTCCATGGAGTCCCGGCTGGTCTTGGTCATCAGCCCGGCGTCGATCATCGCGAAGACGATCCGGCCGAAATCACACGTCCGGCGCACGCCCCAGTGCTCCAGCACGACGGGCGCGAGCAGACCGTACTTGGAGATCGCCATCTCCCGCAGCCCCATGCACAGTTGCTGGCCGGAGATGTGCCGTTCCTGCTCCGACATCGACTCCGGATCGTCGTGGACAGCCTCCACGACGTAGTTCAGACCCTCGCGAACGAACGCGAACGCTTCGATCGGATACGGCACCGAGGAGAGGATCGCGCTCCAGTCGACCTCGTGCTGCTGCTGTTGCTGTTGACTCATGGAACGCGTGATGATATCGACACCCGGTGGGTCGAGTCATCCAAAAATGGCCCTCAGTGACGTGAAACGTTCGGGATCTCCCGAAACAGGTAGCGAAGTCGCCTTTTCGCCCATGCCCCGGCGTACCCGACCCCGATCCGCGGCGCCCGGTCCAGCATCCGCGGCGGCAACGGTCCTCGCCGGATCCGCTCGATGAACAACTCCCGGCTCGTTCGGAGATCCAGGCCGTCGTGCGCGCGGTCCAGCCCAAGCGCCTGGGTCAGCTTGCCGGGCCCGGAACACAGTTCGCCCGGCTGCCTGGCGGCCGCGCGGCGGGCGAACATGACGTCCAGCCCTTCGGTCGGCTCGATCGCGCGAAGAAGGATCGCGGTCCCGTCACCACGGGCGCCGCACACGACGTTGAGGCAGTGGTGCATGCCGTAGGTGAAGTACACGTATGCGTGACCGCCACCGAGATACATGGACTCGTTGCGCGCGGTGCGGCGGCCCCCGTACGTGTGCGAGGCCCGGTCGCGCGGACCGAGGTACGCCTCGACCTCGACGATGACGCCCGCAAGCCGCCGGCCGCCGTCAACGCGCACCAACCGCTGGCCGAGCAGGTTGCGGGCGACCGTCTGTGGATCGGCGCCGTACGCCTTGAACACCGCGCTCACGAGACCCACCGCGGCGCATCGTCGCGCCGAAGAACCTGCGCGAGCGGATCGCACCGGTCGAGCGGGTCCACCGGCAACGCGATGAGCCCCGCGACCGGCCCGGGGGCCAGCGTCACGACGCCCGCGTCCAGCCCGAGGCCCGAGGCGGCCGCGACCGTGGCCATGTGCAGGAGCATCGCGGGGTCGGCGCCGTCGCGGCGGTACAGCAGGCGCATGTCATCGAGCACGCTGATTCGGTCGGGCGTGTCCAGGCACGGGAGGCCGTCGGTGCCCAGGGCGACGTTGATGCCGGCCCGGATCATCCGGCGATAGCCGTGCGACGAATGACCGAAGTACGCCGCGGCCCGTGGACAGTAGACGACGGTGGTCCCGGCCCGGGCCAGCAGGTCGAGGTGCTCCTCACGCGAATAGTTGACGTGGGCCGCGATGATCGGTCGCATGCAGAGCACCTCCGCGAGCGCGTCGATCGACTCCACCTCGTCGGGCGTCTCGGCAAGGTGCGTGGCCATCGGAACGTCGATCCGGGCGGCCCTGCGATAGAGGTCCAGGTCGCAGGTGTACGGGGCGTGCGGCGAGAGGCCCATGGAGAGCCCGCCCGGGTCCGCCGGGCCCGAGGGCAACCATGCCGCCGCCGCGTCGAGAGTCTCCAGGGCACGGCAGCGACTGTTCCCTACCCCGATCAGCTCGAGATAGCTCACGCCGCCGATGCCCGCCGCCCGCAGCTCGCGGGCGGGGATTTCCGACGCCCCCCCGGCGATGTCGCCGACGATGGCGGTTCCGCCGGCCCTTGTGAGCTCGATTCCCCGTCGCACCGCAGCGGCGATCAGCTCATCGTCGACAACGCGGCGCCGCCGGATGCCGTCGAGCCAGAGGGCGAAATCACCGCCGTACGGCTCCGGATCGAGGTGGCTGAGATCCAGGTGACAGTGGGCGTTGACCAGGGCCGGCAGGACGAGCATGTCCGGCAGATGAACCTGCCTGGCGTCCGGCACCGCCCCGATCTGGGCGGGCTGCCCCGCGGCAAGAATCCGATCGCCGCCCTCGATCAGGATCGCGGCCGGGTCTCCCGCGTGTCGGATGAGGGTGCGGCCTGGGGCCATGTGTGTTAGCATATCGTCGTCATGGACCCGACCCCCTTCGTGTAAAGGAGTACACGACATGCGACGCGCCACCCCGACCGCACGTGCTTCCGTCATCATGACGGCATTCATGACATTGGTTCTTGCCGGCACCGGCTGTGTCCAGCAGAACAAGTACGACGACACCGTGATGGCCTCGCGTTCTCTCAAGGAACAGCTCGTGGCCTCGGAGCGCAACGCCGCGACGGTCCGCGCCAACCTCGAAGAGGTCCGCGGTCAGCTCACCGAGGCGAAGGCGACCAACGCCGACCTCCGCGAGCAGGTTCTCGCGATCAATTCGGACTTCACCGAGCAGGCCGACAAGTACGACGAACTGCTGCGGCGCGTCAGCCAGATCGACTTCGGACCCCTGCCCGTGGAGCTGGAAATGGCGCTGGACCACCTCGCGGCCGCCTATCCGGATCTGCTGTCGTTCGATGCCGATCATGGCCTGCTGCGGTTCTCCAGCGACTTCTCGTTCGACCTCGGTTCGGCGCAGTTGAGGGCCGATGCCGAGTCGACGATCGTGACGCTCGCGGACATTCTCAACTCCGAGGACGCGTTTTCCTTCGAGCTCCGGTTGATCGGGCACACCGACAACGTGCCAGTCGAGCGGCCCAGCACGTTGCGGCGGCACCCCTCCAATGTTCACCTGTCGGTTCACCGGGCAATCTCGGTCCGTGACTCGCTGGTGGCGGCAGGAGTCGAACCGGCACGCATCCAGGTGGCTGGATACGGCGAGTTCCGTCCGATCGTTCTCAACGGGCCCAAAGGCGCCGCCGAGAACCGCCGTGTCGAACTGGTGATGGTTCCCAGGCAACCGGAGGTCGCCTCGCGCCGGGCGGCGCAGGTCGATGTGGAACAACCCGTGATTGAGGAGCCGATGAAGTAGCTCTCGCCAACGCCATCGGATATTTCGGTCAGGCCGCGTCGACGTCCGTGGCAGGTTTCGGACGTTTCGTCAGCTTCTCGGCTGCGACTGCCCAATGGGCGGTGTTCCGCGTCGATCGCTGGTGCAGATGGCGGCTGCTCGGCCCGCAGTTGTATGCGGTCGGGGTGGCGTCGATCCCCGTGATCGCGATCACCGGCGCCTTCATCGGCATGGTGCTGGCGCTGGAGGGGTTCGCGGAGTTCGAGTCGCTGGGCCAGGAGGGCCGGCTCGGCGGGATCATCAACGTCTCCGTGACAAAGCAGATCGGTCCGGTTCTGGCCGCGGTCATGGTCGCCGGACGGGTCGGCGGATCGCTCGCGGCGGAACTCGGCACCATGCGCGTGACCGAGCAGCTCGATGCGCTGCGGGTGATGGCGGCGGACCCCATCCCCCACCTCGTCGTGCCGCGCGTGGTCGCCTGCGTGGTGATGACGCCGGTGCTCACGGTCTACTCGGACATGCTGGGTGTCTGGGGCGGGTGGCTCGTCACCGTGAAGGTCTACGGCGTCTCATCCTGGGAGTACTGGGAATTCACCCGGTCGATCGTCGGCTGGTGGGAGCCGTTTTCCGGGCTCGTCAAGAGCGTGTTCTTCGGGACCGCTATCGGCCTGATCGCCTGCTACAACGGCTTCAACTCGCGCCCGGGCGCCGCGGGCGTGGGTCGCGCGGCGACCGCGGCGTTCGTGCAGAGCTTCCTGGCCATCATCGTGCTGAACCTGCTCCTGGCGAAGGTGCTCAACACGATCCATGCCCTGCTCTTTCTGGCCTAGGATTACCCCGACAATGAACGCAGCACTCGCACTCGTCGCCATCGTGGCGACCCTGACGCCGCCGAGCGGCCGGCCGCCGATCGGGCCGCTGCAGCGCTACGAGCCGCGGCTCTACGACTTCACGTTCGACGTCACCATCACGACCGTCTCGCCATACGACCTCGGCCGCCAGCGCGGCTACCACCTCGTCGACGCACCGATCGTGATGCCGGTGATCTTCCAGGGCGCGTACAGCGCGGTGTCAGCGGACTCGCTGCGGGCGCGACTGTGGCTCGGCGGACGGGAGGACCTCCGGCTCAACGAACGTGGTCGACTCGACACCGGCTTCCCCTTCCACACACAGCTTGCCGTGCTGCCCATCGAGAGGTTCACCGGAATGTCCGTGCGCTGGCAGGTCGGGTATCGCGTGCAGACGTGGTCGAGCCGGCTCACCGACGAGGCCGCGGCCGCGAGGATTCCCTGGCCCCGCGAGTGGCCCGGGGAAGTGCTCGACGGGCTGCAGCCCCAGATGTTCATCGAGTCAGACAACCCGATCTTCGCCGAGACGGTCCAGCGCGTCAGCAAGGGGCAGTTGCGGCTCGTGCCGCCGTACCTGGCGGCGAAGGACCTGGTGCGCTACTGCGTGAACGAGATCCGGGTCACCGGCAACGGCGTCAACCGGGGCAACCTCGGCGTGCTCCGCGGTCTGAAGGTGACCGGAGCGCAGCGCACGGCCACGAGTGGCATCGGCGGCCCGCACGACCTGGTGTGCGTGTGCGTGGCGCTGCTTCGGGCCGCGGGAATCCCCGCCCGGCCGGTGATCGGCGTCGAGAAACTCCGCCATTCCAAGGCTGTTTTCGTCTCGTGGGCGGAGTTCTACCTGCCCGACGTCGGGTGGGTGCCCTTCGATCCGCTGGCCATGCGCGGCAAGGGGATCCGCACCCTCGACGTGCGGCGACCGTGGTCGGAGTTCGGCACGATGAAAGACCTCAACCGGCGTATCCCGCTGGCGTACCACTTCATCCCGCCGACCACCGTCGAGAGCCCCCAGAATCCCGCCGTGTGGGGATGGGACCCGCGTCCCGGCGGCGACCCCTCCAGCGAGCAGATCATCAAGTTCACCGTCGTCTCCAGGGGTCGCGGGCCCGGCGACCCCCGCTAATTCACCCGATTCGACTTGACACGGTCTCTATAAAGGATACGTTCCTCCTGTATCCCACAGGAGGGTTCCCCAATGCACACCAGGACCTGTGCGTCGATCGCCGTGCTGGCCGTACTCGTCGGGCCGGGCGTCACCGCAGGTCAGTGGGTGAGCTTCACCGACGAGACCGGCGCTCGCCTGACGCTCAACGCCTTTGCGGACAACCCCGGCGGCAATCCGCTCCTGGACGGCAACGAGAAGGACATCGCCGTCGGCGACCTCGATCTCGACGGGCTGGACGACGTGATCATCGTCCGCAAGCTGCCCTTTTCCAACGCCGGAGCTCGCCGACGTTGACAACGACGACGACCTCGACATCGGCATCGCCCCGATCGACGTGGACATCCAGAACTGCGGCGGCTCCACCGTCTTCGCGCTGCTGCGGAACCCGGGCGACGGCCACTTCGCCGATCCGTGGGGTTCCGGCGAGTCCCGGAACATCCACATCGACCCGCATGACTTCGGGTTCATCGACGTCAACGGCGACGGCTGCATGGACCTGTTCATGGGTCTGTGCACCGGCTGGAAGGTGTTCATCCAGGACAACTGTGCCCCACCGTGCGCGGGCGACATCGACGGCGACGGCGTCATCGGGATCGTGGACTTCCTCGCCCTGCTCGCGGCGTGGGGCCCCAACCCCGGCCACCCTGCGGACCTCGACGGCGACGGCACCGTCGGCATCGTCGACTTCCTGCAACTACTGGGCACCTGGGGCCCGTGCGCCTGACGACTTTCCGGGTGGCACGGTCGAGCTTGCTCGCCCGTGTCTTCGAACGTCGCACCACGGCCGACCTCGTCCGCCTGCGGCGGCCTCGCTCAACCGTGCCACACAGAGTTCTAGAACAGTTGCGAGAGGATCACCTCCCCGACCTCGCAACAGGAGATCTCCTCGGCGCCGCCACCGCCGGCCGTTATGAGAATGGGCTGCCTGTGCTCGGGCATCCCGGTGCGGCCGTGCGAGCCGCGCACGAGTGACGGGTCCAGCGGGATCACGTCCATGACGGTGCGAAATCCCAGCGCCCTGCGCAGGAGCTTGCCGGCGATGGTGAGCCTCGGCGCCACGATCGACGGGTCCACGAACAGCTCGCACGGGTCGTAGCCCGGCTTGCGGTGAATGTCGACCGTGCGGGCGAAGTCCGGCGCACACCGGTCATCGAGCCAGTAGTCATAGCTGAACCAGCACCCCTGCTCGGCGACGAGGACCAGGTCGCCCGATCTCGCGTGAAAACCGTCCAGGACCTCTTCGACACCGTCGATCCGCCGGCAGAGGGCCCTGACGGCATCGACCCTGCCGGTGTCACGGACGTAGACATGGGCCACCTGGTGGTCCGCGACGGCGAAGGCATCGCTGGCTCCGGCGTCGAGCAGTTCGCCGCCGCGCTCCAGGCGCACGCGGAGCAATCCCGCTTCGCGCAAGACCCTGTTGACGTGCACGACCGTGGCGACCGGCTCGACGCCGTACTCGCCCAGCAGCACGATGCGCGCGTCCTGCTGCTCGAAGTAGTCGATCAACGTACCCACCACGGCGTCGATCGCCCGCACGTGACCGGGAATGTCGGGATGGTCCGGGCCGAGCTTCTGAAGGGCGTAGTCCAGCTGCGGAAGATAGATCATCGTCAACGTCGGCCGGTGGCGCTCGTGAACCAGCACGCTCGCGTCGGCGATCCACCGGCTGGAGACGATCGACGACGCCGGTCCCCAGAAGTTCACCAGCGGGAACCGCCCCAGCCGTTGCTGGAGGATGTCGCGCAACTCGGCCGGCTCGCTGTACACGTCCGGGATCTTGCGGCCGTCGGCGGTATAGATCGGCCGCGGCGTCACCGAGAAGTTCACCGTCGAGTACATGTTGAACCACCAGAACATGCTGCACGTCGTCACGGACGGGTCGCGCCGGCGGGCCTTCTCCCACAACTTCTCGCCGCCGACGAAGTGGTTGGACTGCCTCCAGAAGCGGACCTCCGCCGATTCGCGGTCGTACCACCCGTTGCCGACGATCCCGTGTCCGGCCGGAGCCAGCCCCGTCACCATGCTCGACTGGACGGAACAGGTGACCGCCGGCAGCACCGGTGTGAGCCGCTGCACGCGCCCGCGGCCCGCCAGGGCGGTGATCCTCGGCGACGCCTCGCCCAGCAGGCCGCTCGTCAATCCGACCACGTCGATGACAACCGTCGGGTGCGCCATCTCAGGTACCGAGGATACGACGATGACCCCACACCGTCGCGACCAGGCAGCCCAGCGCCGCCGCGGCGAGGCCGGGCCGGCCCAGCAGTGCGAGAAAGATCGCATCCACGAGGGAGATCCCGGCAAGCCAGCGAAGCACCGTGATCCGTATCCCGGGTCTGTCCGCCTCGACGCGAGCGAGAAGCGTGACCAGCGCGACGTACACCGTGATTGCCGCAGTCAGGATCGTCGCGACTGGCACCTCCAGCGGCCAGCAGACCGCCGCGGCCGCCGTGAGATACACCAGGCCGCGGCACGCTCCCATGAGCACCACCGAGGCCGCCACCCGCTTGTGAACCAGGTCGTAGACGACGATCACCGCGGCCAGGACCACGGCGAACCACACCGCCGGCGTACCCACCAACGCGGTGAGCCCGGCGCCGGCGACCAGGCACGCGATCGCCGCCCCCGCCGCCGTTCGCAGCGGGATCCGCCCCGACGGGATCGGTCGCTCCGGCCGCTGCCGCAGGTCTACCCGGTAGTCGACCACGTCGTTGAGTGCCATCCCGCCGACGTACAACAGCATGACCGCGACAGCCACGACGCCGACCGCGGGCCAGGCGATGTCACACGTCACACCACCGATCGCGGCCCCGACCAGGACGTTGCTCACGCACGTCGGCAGGTTCGACACGCGCGCGAGCTCCAGCCAGGCCCTCACGCGCAAGACCCCGTCGCAAGCCGCGTGCCGAGCCAGCGCAACTCCGCGGCGATGTCCCGGGCGAGCGTTCCCTTGAGGCTCGCCGGCAGAACGTCCCACGCGTACGTCTCGACCTCGAAGTGGCGGATCTCCGGCCGGTCGCGCACCAGGTCCAGCCACTCATCGATCCGGTCCGCCGTCGTGTGCAGCGGGCCGATGCGCTCCAGGAATATCGGCACGTGGAAGTGAACCCGCCATTCGCCGGCGGGCTGAGCCAGGGCCAGCGCGAGGGGCAGGTCCTCGTAGAACACCGGCTCGGCGCCGTCGGCGCAACGGACCATCGTCTGGTGAAGGTAGCGTTGCTCTCGAAAACGCTCCAGTTCGGAGCGTACGGCATCGACGTCCGCGTCGTCGAACCGCGCTCGCACCGCCGAGGACACCTGGACCTTGCCCACCAGCACGCCGATCGAGTCGTACGCAGCCAGCATTGCCGCCTGGTCCTCGAACATCACCGCCGCATGACAGATGTCGTGGCACACTCGCAGGTGTCGTCGAACCAGGCAGTCGTCCGTCCCGGTAAGCAGGTACCGTTCGAAGAGTTGCACGACATCGGCGGCGCGCTGCAGCCTGCATCCCGGCTCCGGCTCCAGGTCGAGGTGGATCAGCACGCCCGTCTCCTGCTCGATGTCCGCCAGGGCGCGGGCGGCCCGCAGGAGGTTGGCCGCCGCGGCCGCCACGTCGCGATCCGCCGGCAGCCACGGTCCCCAGCCGAGCCCCAGCGTGGAGATGCCCGCCTCGGGGGCGAGCCGGATCTCGCTGAGAATCCGTGCGAGGTCGACCGTGTAGGCAAGACGCTCGGGCGTGCGCCAATCCGGCTCGTACACCTGGTGCTTGACGCTCCGGCAGTGGAAGTCTCCGTACGGAAACCCGTTGATCGTAAAGACCTCGACACCGAGGTCCGCCAGCCATTCGCTGAGATCCGCCGCGCCGTGACAGGCCACGATCTCGCGGGCCACGCCGGCAGCCAGCCACAGCCCGATGCCGAGGCGACCGTCCAGCTGCAGTTCGTCTCGCACGGCAGGCGCGGTCCGCCGGAGGTTGTGCTTCAACTCGTCGAGGGTTCGGCCGGCGTGCACGTTGGTGCAGTAGCCGATGATGCGATCCGCGCGCTGGGCCGGCTCAACACCCATCGAGGACGAACTTCGGACACTGGCCGAGGAACGACCGGGGATTGTCGAACGTGATCCGCGCGATCGTCTCGGGGCGGTGACCGCGCCGTCTCATCTCCAGCCGGGCCTTGGGCACCGCCAGCGGATCGCTTGGTCCCCAGTCGCCGGCGGAGTTGATCCACAACCGCTCGGTCCCGTACGTCTCCACGATGTCCGCCGCCCGCTGCGGCGTGCACTTGGTCTCGGGGTACAGCGTCATGCCGGCCCAGAAGCCTCCATCGAGCACCAGCCTCGCGGTGTGCTCCTCGACGTGGTCGATGAGAATCCGGTTGCGATCCAGGGCGGAATTGTTCCTGATCGCGTCGATGATGAGCCGCGTGCCCTTGAGCTTGTCCTCCAGGTGCGGCGTGTGGACGAGGATCAACTGGCCCCGGTCCGCGGCGAGGTCCAGGTGAGCCTCGAAGATCTCCAGCTCGTTGCGGCTGTTCTTGTTCAGGCCGATCTCGCCGATGCCCAGCACGTTGGGTTTGTCCAGGAACTCGGGGATCAGCGACATTGCCTCCCGCGCAAAACCGGGGTCCTCGGCCTCCTTGGGGTTGATCGCCAGCCACGTGTAGTGGCTGATGCCGTACTGGGCCGCGCGTTGCGGCTCCGACTCCGTGAGCTGCCGGAAATAATCGTAGAAGCCCTGCGGGCTGCTGCGATCGAAGCCCGCCCAGAACGCCGGCTCGGTGATCGCCACGCACCCGGCCTGGGCCATCCGCTGGTAATCGTCGGTGGTCCGGCTGACCATGTGGATGTGCGGGTCGATGTAGGTCATTCGGGTGATGCGCCGAAGGCGCCCTTCAGACCGGCTGCCGAGTCGATCGGCTCGGTGGAGTGGTCGCTGAGAGCCTCCAGGATGCGCCGGGCCCGCTCCGCGCGGCCGTCGCTGAGAATCGCCAGCGCCCGGTGAAAGGCCTCGATGCGGAAATCGGTCTCCGGCCCGTCTGCAGGGGCGCGATCGACCCGGTCGAGAAACGACGCGATGTCGATGAGCTTGGCGCGGTGCTCCAGGAAGTACAACTCGACCACCTTTGATCGCGGCGCCGGGCATGTCGATTCGGGCGCGGTCATGTCGTGCGGCTCCCTTGCGTCATGCGGCCAAGCTGTTCGACCGCGTCGGCCAGCCGGCGGTGATCCATCTCGTGGACCTCCACCGGGCGGCCGATCCCCTCCAGCAGGGTGATCGCCAGGCGACCACCGAGGTGCTCGCGGAACTCCTCCAGCCCGTCGAAGAGCGCCGAATCCCCCAGCGCCGCATCGTGCAACGTGAAGCCCAGATCCTGCAGGACCGCGACGATGCGGGCGGCGTCGGAGCCCGCCAGCCGGCCGGTCATCGCCGAGTACACGACGTCGAGCGCCACCCCGATGGCGACGGCCTCGCCGTGACGCATCCGGAAGCCGGTCAACTGCTCGAGCTTGTGCGCCGACCAGTGGCCGAAGTCCAGCGGCCGCGCTCCGGACAGCTCGAACGGGTCGCCGCACGTCACGATGTGCTGCAGGTGAAGCTCCGCGCTGCGACGCACGACCCGGCGCATCGCCGACCGGTCTCGATCGCGCAGCCGGCCTGCGGTCGTCTCGATCGTCTCGAAGAACCGCTCGTCCTTGAGCAGCGCCACCTTGACGGCCTCGCTGAGCCCGCAGCGCCAGTCGCGGTCGTCCAGCGTCGCGAGGAACGCCTCGTCGATGATGACTGCCCTGGGGACGGCGAACGTGCCCAGGAAGTTCTTGGTGCCGAACGCGTTGACCCCGTTCTTGACGCCGATGCCCGCGTCCGCCTGGGCCAGCGTCGTGCTGGGCATGCGTACCAGTCTCACGCCGCGGTGCGCCGTCGCCGCGGCGAAGCCGACCACGTCCAGCACCGCCCCGCCGCCGATCACGAGCACGGTCGAGTGGCGGCAGACACCCTCGTCATGGATCGCGCGGGTGACCTGCTCGAACACGCGCCAGTCGTTCTTGGCCGCCTCGCCGCCGGGCACCCGTCGCAGGGAGCCCGCGGGCTCGAAGCCCGGCACGGAACGGATGTACTGCTCGACCTGGTCGGCCAGCTCCGGCCAGGCATCGATCACCCCGCCGTCGGCGAAGCAGAGCACCCGTCCCGACGAGGTCTCCGCCGGGCCGAGCACCTCTCGAAGCACCGGGTTCGACGGGTCCAGCGCGTGGCGGGTGAAACGCAGCCGGTGCAGGTGCTCGACGGTGAACGCGGCGTCCACCGGCACCGCCGGTGGGCCGTGCCCGTTGCCTCGCGTAAAATCTGATCTGCCGGCCATGCCTGGGATGGTACGGCTCACCAGGGGCCGAGGATCGCCAGTACGAACGCCATCAACACGATCACGGCTACGAGCACCAGCCAGCGACGCCGCAGCCCTCCTTCGATGGGGTGGCGGGCCGAGGTTTCGCCGCCGAGCAGCTCGCCGCAGGCGGGGCACGTACCCGCCTGGTCCCATACCTCCTCACCGCATCGGGGGCAAAAAGCGGTCTCGCCGCTGAAACGCTCGAGATCGTCCTGGCTGGGGCCTTCGTCCGTGACGGGCATCGGTCAATCCAAGCACTCCCGGGCACGATGGGCAAGGGCCCGACCGGGGTATTCATTTGAATCCTCCGGACGCAACCGTTCGTACACTGGTAGCAGGAATTGAGAATGAGCCGACACGAGATATTCCGGGTGCTGGCACTGGGTCTTGCACCCGCCGCCGTCGCCGGTGCAGGGCCGCTGCCGCCGTGCAGCGAACCCGTCGGCAACTGCCAGCTCCCGGACCAGCTGGGCCACGGCGCCGGCGCCCTTATCGCTGCTGCCAGCGACGCCAACCCGGCGTCGGGTTTCTCGGCGCGGGACAACGTCGTCATCGACGACGGCGGAACGATCAACTCCATCTGCTGGACCGGGATCTATCTCGATTTCGCCGCCCAAGCCGATTGCGGACCGGGGGCGGTGCTGGACCAGTTCACCGTCACCTACTACCAGAACATCGAGGGGCTGCCACCGGCGCCGGGTGCCGTCGTCGGCGGCCCGTTCGACCTCACGGCGAGCCTCGTCAAGGAAGCCACCGGCAACGTCGTGCCGAGCGACTTCGGCGATATCGTCGAGTTCGAGTTCTCGGCAACCCATCCCGACGTTGTCGTTCCCGCCGGCACATGCCTGTGGATAGAGATCCGCAACGACACGACCGGCTCGGACCCGGCGTGCATCTGGCTGTGGTCGACCGCACCGTCGTTCGCCGAGGGAGGCATCGGCGACGCGTTGTCGTGGCAGAACGACATCCAGAACGACTTTCAGAACGACTTCGACCTCGCCTTCTGCCTGAACCTGCCCCTCGGCGACCCGACCGCGTGCGACCTGCAGATCGACCCCGGCTGCGAAGGGGCACTGAACCCCTGCTCGCAGATCAGCCCCGATCCCGGCTGCTCCGACCAGGAGTGCTGCACGCTGGTCTGCGACCCCCTGCCGTTCTGCTGCCTGCTCGGCTGGGACATCGACTGCGTGGACGTGGCGGACGCGCTCTGCGGTGACTGCGGCGAAACCGGAGCCGGCAACTGCTTTGCAGCGAACTTCACCCCCTTCTGTGACGACCAGTGCGGTGCGGCACCGTGCGTCGGCTGCTGCCAGCTCGTCTGCGCGGTCGACCCGTTCTGCTGCGAGGACCCCCGTGTCGGCTGGGATGGACTCTGCGCGTTCGAGGCGATGCAGCTCTGCTCGTGCGAGCCCGGCCAGGCGCCGGTCAACGACGACTGTGAGAACGCCATCGCGATCGGCCTCGGCGACACGCCCGTCGACAACACCTGCGCGACGTCCAGCACGCCGAACCATGCGACGTGCAACGACGGGTTCCTCAACGGCCTGGGACTGGACATCTGGTACAGCTACGTCGCCGAGTTCACCGGGCAACTGCTGGTGAGCACGTGCGGGCAGGTGAACTACGACACCCAACTGGCCGTCTACGAGGGATGCGACTGCTTCGCGCTGAGCGATCCGCCCCTGGCGTGCAACAACGAGGGTGCGGTGTGCCCGCCGGGCACGTCGCTGCTCATCGCCGACGTGGTCCAGGGCACCTGCTACCTGATCAGGCTGGGCAGTGGGTCCATCAAGCCGGTCGGCAGCGGCACGTTGACGCTGTCAAGCACCGTCCCGCCGGTGTGCGACCTCAGCCCGTTCCCGCCGGGCGCGTTGCCGGAGGGCGAGCAGTGCGGCGACGACACCAACGGCGGCTGCGATAGCCCACTGCCTGAGTTCACGATCGTTCAGATCGGCGACGTCATCCACGGCACTGCATGGGCCGTGGGCGGCCAGCGCGACACCGACTGGTTCGAGCTGGTGCTCACCGAGGCCACCGAGGTCTCGCTCAACCTGGATGCGGAGTTCCCGTTCCTCCTGGGTTTCGTCGAGACCCTCACGCCCGGCTCCGGTGACTGCGCCGACACGACGGGCTCCGTGGTGCCCTCGGAGACAGGGGAAACGTGCACGACCGGGGTCGTCACGGTGGTCCTGGACCCCGGCACCTGGTGGCCCTTCGTCAGGCCGCTGATCCTCGACGGCCTGCCCTGCCCGGAGGGGATCACGGCGGGCAACGACTACGTGCTGTCGATCACCGGCATAGCGCCATGCCCGTGGGACTGCGGTGACGGGGACGGGGTGGTCGGGATCGTCGATTTTCTCGCCCTGCTTGGCGAATGGGCCATGGTGCAGACACCGTGCGACATGGGACTGGGCGCCGCCGGCGTGGGGATCGAGGAGTTCCTGGACATGCTGGGACACTGGGGCCCCTGTCCTTAGCCCGGATCAGCTCCTGACAGCCCAAAACCGGCCGGTTTTGCGAAAGTAGGGTTTGTCCCTGCACGGGAATCGTGTAGGATTCCGTACGGCGAAGCGCCCCCGGCGAGACGTCTTCACGTCTTGGTCTCGCCCGGTACGAGGACTCAGTCGAAAGGGAGGCTATTTCAATGTTTCCAGCAGTTGCGCGGATTTCCCGCGGCGGTGTGGTCTGTTTGCTCGCGGGTGCCGGTCTGCTGGCGTTCGCGGTCACCACCAACGCCGAGAGGCTCCTCCAGAAATCGGCGCCCGCCGTGGTAGCGCAGGTTGCCGTTGCATCGAATGATGCCGTCCAGGCAGGCCTGCCCACCGAGGCCGGCCGCGACCGGGACCAGGATTTGCGGCGGGCCATCCTGCGTTCCGGGTCATCGGGAGCGCCGAATATCGGTATGGCACAGGGCGGTATCGCCGGTGGCGACCCTGCAACGAGCCAGTCTTTCGGCTTCGAGCCCGGAGAGGGCTTTACCCTTATGCCCAGCTACATCGGCGGCCAGGTCGGCTGGGGCGTCCCGGTCGACATAAACGGGTTCCCCACGAGCACTGCCGAGGGCCACATCGACGACGCCAACCCCGAGGGCGGAAGCCTCCAACACCTCCGGATCAACCACGATCCGGCGATCGCGAGCGCCACCGTGCAGATCGGCGCATTCAGCCCCAACATGGGCCTCTTCGAGAACACCTCCGCGGTCGTCTCGGTGGACGTCTTCATCACCGGAGAAGGCCGCGACTACCAGGTCGTTCCCCAGAGCGTGACGGAGGACCTCGTGGTCACACGGGTCCAGTTCGCACGCGTCGGCAACGTCATCAACGTCCTGGACGACCTCGACGGTGTCGGCGGCGCAGACCCAGCCCCCGTCGACACCGGTGCCCTGTGGATCCCGGACCAGTACGTCAACCTGACGATCGACTACAACAACCTGGTACCGTCGCTCACCGTCAGCTACAACAACGTCCTCATCTACACGATGGTGAGCCCGGAGTTATTTGCAACCTCCGTACAGGAGGTGGTGCTGCTCGGCAGCAACGGCATCGCCGCCACCGGCCACATCGACTTCGACAACTACGACGTTGCCGGTGGCCCCCAGCCGACCGGCGCGTGCTGCAACACCGACGGCATGGATCTCTGCGAGATCCTCGACCCGTTCACCTGCGGCGACATCGTGGGCGCCTTCTACTTCGGCGACAACACGCTGTGCTCCACCTGCCCGGATGTTCCCGACACCTGCGGACCCGGCGCCGGTGACTGCCTGGTCCCCCACCTGGGCCCCGGCTGCGACGACATCGCGTGCTGCGCCCTGGTGTGCAGCGCACTGCCGTTCTGTTGCCTGCCCGGCTTCGACTGGGATGCAGACTGCGCCGGGCCCGCCCTCGACTTTTTCTGCGCCCCGGATCCCGCCTGCGGCGTCGCCGGCACGGGTGATTGCTTCGATATCAACGGCACGCTCTTCTGCGACGACACCTGCGGCGGAGACGATCCGTGTGTCGGGTGCTGCGATCTCGTCTGCGCGCTCGATCCGTTCTGTTGCGATACCAGTTGGGACGGTGTCTGCGTCACCGAGGCCCAGGAACTCTGCGGCTGCACCGTCGAGGACACGCCGCCCAACAATGACTGCATCGACGCAATCGAGGTCTTCGTCAATACTCCCATCGACGTCTCGACCATCTGCGGCTCACCCGACGGCATCAGCCACGCCGACTGCAACGACAGGTTCTCCACGGGCCTGGGCATCGACGTGTGGTACGTCTACAACGCCAACTTCGACGGCGCCCTCACCGTCACGCCGACACCGCTTGGCGGGACGTCGTGGGACACGCAACTCGCCATCTACGAGGGCGCCGACTGCACTGCGCTCTCCGTTCCGCCGTTCGGCTGCGCCCCCAACGGCGGCGCGGCCGTCGTGACGGTGACGAGCGGCACGAGTTACCTGATCCGGCTCGGCGGCACCATCGACGGCCCGACCGGGGTCGGCACGCTGGAACTGGCCGCCGTGCCCGTTTCGTGTGAAGCGGCAGTCAACCCCTGTCTGACGACGGCGGGCACCGCCGGCTGCAGTGACCTGTCCTGCTGTGCAGTGGTCTGCCTGGCACTCCCGGCATGCTGCGACGCGGCCTGGGACCAGGCGTGCGTCGACGCCGCCGCCCTGAACTGCGCGCCGCTGCCGTGCGGCCCGCTCGATGTCTCGTCGGCGAACGTCATTGAGCCCGAGCTGTGCGGCGAAGACTTCAACGGCGGCTGTAACTCGGACCCGCCGGTGTTCACGACGGTGGCTTTCGGCGACGTCATCCACGGGACCGCATGGGCTGACGCCGCCACCCGCGACACGGACTGGTACGAACTCCCCGCCATCGACCCCGGGGTCGATGTCAACGGCAACGGCCTGGTCACCGTGACCTACGACGTCGTCTCGGAGCTGCCGATCGTGTCGTTCTTCATCCACGACGTGGTTCCGGTCTGCCTGGACGTCCAGGACACCGGCCTGGGCACCGTCGCCTACAGCCAGAGTTGCGTCCAGCAACTCTCGGGGGTGGCCACGGTCCCCATTGCCGGCTCGTACATCATCTTCGCCGGAACCGGCACCGACACCGGCGGTACCATCGTTGACGGCTTCCCCTGCCCGGTCCCGGAGGGGCCGGCGGTGTTCGGCAACAACTACCTGCTGACCATCAACGTCACCGATGATGCTCCGCCGTGCCCATGGGACTGCGGCGGCGACAACGACGGCAACGTCGGCATCGTGGACTTCCTGGCGCTGCTCGGGACGTGGACGACGGTCGGTGCGCCGTCCGACTGCGACAATGACGG
>JADFOJ010000021.1 GCA_022562915.1 Planctomycetota bacterium
CCGCCCCGCCCCGCCCCCCCCGACCTTGCCCCGCACCCGGCAACCCGTACAATCCGGCGACTCCCACCACAGGGGGCCGCCGGTGACTCCGAGCAGTGTCGGGGGCGCCGCATGGGGCGTGCATCCGCGGCGATGGCGTTCCAGCCTCGGGGAGTCTTGCCGCGGATGAGGTAATCGGCCCCGCCGAGCACCGAGCCGCGAAACGAGTTCGGTAGTTCGGGCAAGCGGTGGCCGGAGTCCAACTTCTTCGCCGCACATCTGGCCCGTGGTGTAATCGGTAACACACCTGGTTTTGGTCCAGGCATTCCAAGTTCGAGTCTTGGCGGGCCAGCTTCCCGTGTCAGCAGCGGCATGCATCATTCCTCGGACAATTCGTGCGACACGCGACCCCTGGCGGCGGTGATTCTCGCCGCGGGCAAGGGCACGAGAATGAACGGCGATCTGCCCAAGGTTGCCTGTGAGGTCGCGGGACACCCGATGATCCGCTGGGTCGTCGATGCGGTCCGCAACGTCGGTGCCCGGCCGATCGTGCTGGTGGTCGGGTACGGCGCCCAACGGGTGCGTGACGTCTTCCATGGTGACGACGGTGACCTCGTCTACGTCATGCAGGAGAAACAACTCGGCACCGGCCACGCCACGGCGTGCGCCGGACAGGCGATGGACGGTTTCGACGGCGACGTGCTCGTGCTCGCCGGTGACGGCCCGCTCATTCGTACGGAGACTATCCGGACGCTCGTGGCCCGCCACCGTGAGCGCGGCGCCGCCGTCACCCTCGCCACGGCAACGGTCCAGGATCCGACCGGGTACGGACGCATCGTCCGCGATGCCGGCGGGCGATTCGAGGCCATCATCGAGCATGCCTCCGCCACCGAGGCGCAGTTGAGCATTCGGGAGATCTATCCGAGCTACGCCTGCTATGACGCGTCACTGCTGTTTGCGACGCTCCCGAAGCTCGCCTCGGACGAGCCGAGCGGCGAGTACAGGATCACCGACGTGCCGGCGCTGCTCGGTGCGGACGGCCACCGCGTGGAGCTTGTCGGGGACTTCCCGCCACAGGACGTGCTGTCCATCAATACGCCGGAACAGCTCGAACAGGTCGGCATGATTCTCTCCCGGCGTGCCCAGGACGCGACGCCATGAGCGCAGCGGATCGTGACCACATGAAGGTGTTCGCCGGCCGGGCGGGCATCGAGCTGGCCCGGACGATGTGCGACGACCTGGACGTCGAGTTGGGCAAGGCCCGTACCGAGCTCTTCCCCGATGGTGAGCTCTTCGTCAAGGTGGAAGAGGACGTGCGCGGCCGCGACTGCTTCGTGGTGCAATCCACGAGCGATCCGGTCAACGCCAACCTCATGGAGCTGCTGATCTACATCGACTGCCTGCGCCGGGCGTCGGCGAAGCGCATCACCGCGGTCATGCCGTACTTCGGCTATGCACGGCAGGATCGCAAGGACGAGGGTCGCGTCCCCATCACCGCCAAGCTGGTGGCCAACCTGATCACCGCCGCCGGCGCAAGCCGCGTCCTGTGCATGGACCTGCACGCGCCCCAGATCCAGGGCTTCTTCGATATCCCCGTGGATCACCTCACCGCGGCTCCCGTGCTGCTGAAGTACCTCGACGAGCACCGTGCCGAGTTCGGCCAGCTCGTGGTCGTCTCGCCGGACGTCGGCAACGTCAAGGTCGCCAACACCTACGCCGACCGGCTCGGGGCGGACCTGGCGATCATCGACAAGCGGCGTCAATCCGGCTTCGCCGTCGCCTCACGGAACGTCGTCGGCGACGTCGAGGGGCGGACCGTCCTCATGGTCGACGACATGATCAGCACCGCCGGGACGATCTGCGAGGCCGCCAGGGTGGTCATGGAGCACGGCGCGACCGACGTGATCTGCGCCGCCACGCATGCGGTACTGGTGGGGCCGGCCCTGGAGCGGCTCGCCGAGGCGCCGATCAGCCGCATCATCGTCACCGACACGATCCCCAACCACCGGCGATTCGACGCGATCAAGGACAAGCTCGTGCACCTGTCCGTCTCTCACCTGCTCGGCAAGGCCGTGCACAGGATTCATCACGATCTGTCGATCTCGGCGATGTTCCGCGAGGTCGTGGGGACCAAGAGATAGCCATCAGCCAGGAGCTGCGATGACACACCAGACCGAAACACCCAGGATTGAAGCCGAACGTCGCGAGAAGGTCGGCACGACCTATTCCAGGCGGCTCCGGAAGGCCGGACGGCTTCCCGCCATCATCTACGGCCACAAGAAGACGCCCGTTGCCGTGAGCGTCGACGAGAAACAGATGCTCATCCTTCTTCACCAGGGCACGCACGTGCTCGAAATGAACGTCAAGGGCGGCCCGACCGAGACGGTCCTCGTCAAGGATCTGCAGTTCGGCTTTCTCGGCGACGACGTGGTGCACATCGACTTCGCCCGCGTCGACCTCGAGGAGGAGGTCACCGTGCAGGTCAACATCGTCTTCGTCGGTCAACCGCACGCCGCGACCCAGGCGGGCGCGATCCTCAACCACGACCGGACGTCGCTGGAAGTGATCTGCCGGGTCAACGCGATCCCGGGGGAGATCAGGGCCGATCTCACTCTCATGGGAGAAGGAACGATCTTGACGGTCGGAGACCTGGCGCTTCCGCCGGGCGTCCGAGCAGCGGCAGATCCGGGGACTCCCGTCAGCCACATCACCTTCGTGAAGAAGGAAGAGGAGGCCGTCGGAGAGGAGGTCGAAGTTGCCGCCACCGGCGACGAGCCGGAGGTGATCACCGAGGCCAAGCCGGGCGACGAGAAAGACACGAAGGCCAAGGGATCAGAGGGTTCGGGATGAAGCTGATCGTCGGACTGGGCAACCCGGGACCGAAATACGACGCCACCCGTCACAATGTCGGGTTCGACGTGCTCGATCGCATCGCGCGGCGCCATGCGTCAAGCCCCGTGGCCCGAAGCCGGTTCCACGGCGCCATGGTCGAGGCGGCCATCGACGACCATGCGACCCTGTTGCTCAAGCCCGCGACGTACATGAACCGCTCCGGGCAGGCCGTCTCCGAAGCGATCGGGTTCTACAAGCTGGATCCGTCGGTCGATCTGCTGGTCATCGTGGACGACACGGCGCTGGCGTGCGGGACCTTCCGCCTGCGCGGCGACGGCGGCTCCGGCGGGCACAATGGTCTTGCCGACATCGAGCAGAGGCTCGCGACCAGCGAATATGCCCGCCTCCGGATCGGGATCGACCCGCCGGGGCAGGTCCCGCAGGAGTCATACGTGCTGGGCCGGTTTCGGCCCGAGCAGCGGGAGCTCGTCGAGCCGGCGATGGAAGAAGCCCTGGCCGCCGTCATCTGCTGGGTGACGCACGGCATCACCGAGACCATGAATCGATTCAACCGCCGTCAGACGGCATAGGAAAACGAGGACACATCCGTGACAGACGAACGCATCAACGCCTACGAGGGCCTGTTTCTCTTCCCCCAGACAATCGGAGGAGACCTGCAGGCGGCGGTCGACCACATCAAGGAGATCCTGGCGAAATCCGACGCGCAGCTCATCAGCTTGAGGAAATGGGACGAGCGGCGTCTCGCGTACGAGATCAAGGGCAACAAGCGAGGGGTCTATTTCCTCGTCTACTTCCGCGCCGCCCGTACCACGCTGGCCTCGATCGAGCGATCCTGCAATCTCTCGGAATTACTACTCAGATCCATGATCGTCCGGGCCGACCAGCTCACCCAGGAGCAGATGGAGTCCGTCGACGGGACCGCGGAGCTTGCCGACGAGATCAAGCTCAGAGCGGACCAGGAGGCCTCCAGGATCGAGACACCCGGCGCCGCAGTCGTCTCCAGGCCCGGCGACGCCCCGCCCGCCGACAAGGCCGGCCCGGCCACCAAACAGGCCGCCCCGGTGACAATCGAAACCGAGGCCGCCACGAAAGATGCGGCTGCAACGTAGGGTTCCCGCGGCGAAAAGGCCGCGGCGTGGTCGCAACGCCGGGGTCGCGGTAGGATCAGCACAACCACCAACAGACGGGAGCAGGACCATGGCCGGCAATTTCAACAAAGTGTTCCTGATGGGCAACCTCACTCGCGACATCGAGCTGAAGCACACCCCGAGCGATCAGTCCGTCGCGACGATCGGCATTGCGGTGAACCGGCGTTACACGACGAAGGACGGTGAAAAACGCGAGGATACGACCTTCGTGGACTGCGAGGCGTGGGGTCGGACGGCGGAGGTCATGAGCCAGTATCTCTCCAAGGGCTCGCCGGTCTTCATCGAGGGTCGACTCAAGCTCGACCAGTGGGACGATCGGGAGACGGGCAAGAAACGATCCAAGCTCCTGGTCGTCATCGAGACTTTTCAGTTCGTCGACAGCAAGGGCAGCGGTGGCGGTGGCGGCGGCGGCGGACAACCCGCTCCGGCCGGCGCGGCCGTGGGGCAGGGAAGCGGTCCCGAACACGCTCCCGTCGACGACGCAGAGATTCCTTTCTAAGCACGCGGCTCGCCGCATTACACGCACAAGGAAAGTCATGGCCAGGAACGTTGAGCTGCTGCTGTTGGAAACGGTCGAGAACCTCGGCCTCGTCGGTGACGTCGTCAAGGTCAAGACGGGGTATGCCCGCAACTATCTCCTGCCGCACGGAGTGGCCGAGCCGCCGAGCCCGTCCAAGATCGAGCAACTGAAGGAGCAACGCGCCCGCGCCCAGACCGAGCTGTCCGCGCTGCGCACCCAGCGAGAGAAGATCATCGAGGAGCTCACCGAGGCGCACGTTACTCTCCATCGCAGTTGCAACGACCAGGGATCGCTGTACGGCTCGGTGACGCAGCGGGACATCTCCGATGCACTGATCGGCGCCGGCTACGGCGTGGACGTGCACGCGGTCCGCCTGAGCCATGCCATCCGCCACATCGGGACCTACCCCGTGCCGATCCAGTTCGACAAGGACCTGCGGGTCGAGATATCGCTGCTGATCAAGCCCGACCGCGATCTGGAGGGGTTCGACGATCTCGGTCAGCCGATCGACAGCGACGAAGCCGAGCACGAGGGCGACGCTGACCGCGACGGTGACCGCGACAAGCGTCACGAACACGCCCACGCCGACGGCGATGATCGCCCGAAGCGCACACGTCATGACGAGTAGGGACGTCGCTCCACGGCCGAACTCGCTTCGCTCGCTCGACCGTGCCACCCGGAAAAAACGCCGTCCCGGATATTTCCATTCGACCCGCCTGGTGCTCCAGTTCGCCTCGGCAGGCTGCCCGCCGTCGCTGAACCCGCTGGCGTGCAGTGACAATGCCCGCGGGTGCGGACAGTCCTCGGAGATTCAGCTTCTTGTTGCCCAGGGCATTGAATATCTGCTTCGTGTCGGTGGCGCCGACGGTGGCGGGGAGGGGTTCCTGACGGTCTCATGCGAAATAAAGGGGACTGATTTATTTGTCGGAAGCCGCAAATAAATCAGTCCCCTTTATTTCAACCGCGCCCACGCCAGGTCGAGCGGGCACCCGCTCGCGACCATGGACGCAATGTCGCGCAGATGCTTGTCCGAGCCGCCGGCGACGCTCGAGCGCCTTTGCCGGCAGCGGGTCCTCGCCCGCCGGGTAGAAGTCGGCCTTCATCCCGGTCGCGTTCTGGATGACGTTGAAGTGCCCGCGCGCCGCCCGCCTGGGCGAGGGCGAGCCTGAGCACGACGTTGACGTCCGTCGTCATGCGCGGCTCGCCGTACGCCATCGCGCCGACGGATCCCGTGACCATGTACACGATGCCGAGCCGGTCGAGCGGTTCAATGAACGTGCCGATCCAGTCAGGCAGCGCCATTCAGGAGATACTCGCGCAGTCGCAGCGCGCTCGAACGCAACTGGTCTGCGAGATCGAGCTTCTGCTCGAAGGTCATGCGTTTCCACGCCGCGACTTGTTCGGGGCTCGGGCGATCCGGCTTGATGAACGGGGCGGCGGCCATGCGCAGGACATGGTAGCCGAAATTATTTCACGAAGTGCAGCTCGAGATACCGCGCGACGTAATCCAGGATGCTCGACGCCTCGGGTATATCGGGGTTGCTCGTCGGGCCCGCCGGCTCGAAGCGCATGCCCCGGAAACGATCCGCGGCGTCCGCCAGCGGCAGGCCGTACTGCAGGGCGAGACTGAACGCCCGGCAGAAGCCCTGGATCAGGCCCGACAACGTCGAGCCCTCTTTGCTCATCTTGATGAATATCTCGCCGGGAGAGTCGTCCTCGAAGAGCCCGATGGTGAGGTAGCCTTCAAAGCCGGCAACGGCGAACTTGTGGGTCACCGAGCGGCGGGTCACCGGAAGAACCCGGCGCCGGCCGATCTGAAACTCCGTCGAGGGCGCTGGAGCGTGCATGCGGTATCAATCGGTCGAAACACACGCGCGGTCACTACTTTTCAGTCGGGCCACCAGAACGGTGACGATCGAGAGACCCTCCAGGTACGCTCTCGGCGGGCGGTAATACACCAGGGTCTCTCCCTTGCCGTCCGGGGCCTCGACGAGCCGCGCGGTGCCCTTCGCCGCGGAAAGCCTTTCATGGATCTCGCCGGGACGGTCCGCCCTGAGAATGACGTCGTTCTCGTGCCGCGTGATCGTACGAATGCCGTTGAGTGCCCCCAGCACGCGCAGCTCGGCGAGGCGGGCGAGCGTCACCGCAGCGTCCGGAAGGGGACCGTACGCGGTGGTGAGATCGTGCTCGACGCGGGCGAGTTCCTCCAGGCTGTCCGCCCGGCTGAACCGCCGGTACGCTTCCATGCGCCTGGCCGTGGAGGGGATATAGCCTCGCGGCAGTGCCCCGGTGATACCCAGGTCCACCGTCGTGTCGACGGAGCTGAGCTTCGGCTCGTTCTTCAATTCCCCCACGGCGTGTTCCAGCAGCCGGCAGTACATGTCGTACCCGACCGAGGCGATGTGGCCGGATTGCTCCGGGCCCAGCAGGTTGCCGGCCCCGCGGATCTCCAGGTCGCGCAGGGCGATCCGGAACCCCGCGCCGAGCATCGAGAACTGCTCGATGGCCTGGAGCCGCCTCATGGCGGCCTGCTGGACGACCCGGTCCTCCGGCAGCAGCAGGTAGCAGTAGGCGCGATGCTTGTAGCGGCCGACCCTGCCACGGAGCTGGTGCAGCTCCGAGAGACCGAACCGGTCGGCGTTGCTGACGAACATCGTGTTGGCGGTCGGAATGTCGATGCCGCTCTCGATGATGGTCGTGCAGACCAGGACGTCGACCTCGCGGCGCAGGAACTTGAGCATGACTGCTTCGAGCCGGCGCGCCCCCATCTGACCGTGGCCGACGACCACCCGCGCCTCGGGCACGAGTTGCTGCACCGTGTCGGCAACGGACTGGATGTCATGCACGCGGTTGTGCACGAAGAAGACCTGTCCCTCGCGAGCAAGCTCCCGCCTGATTCCCCGCTGGATGCGCCGGGGGTCCCAGGAGAGGACCTCCGTGACGATCGCCCTGCGGTCCAGCGGTGGAGTGGTCAGTGAGCTGATGTCCCTCAGCTTCAGCATCGCCATGTGCAGCGTCCGTGGGATCGGCGTCGCGGTGAGCGTCAGCACGTCCGCGGTCAAACGGAACGAGAGCAGCTTCTGCTTGTGGCGGACGCCGAATCGCTGCTCCTCGTCGATGATGACAAGCCCCAGGTCGGCGAAGCGAACGTCCTTGCTCAACAGGCGGTGCGTGCCGATCACGACGTCGACCTGCCCGAGCCTGACCGCCTTGAGTATCTCCGCCTGTTGCCTGGCGGTCTTGAAGCGGCTCAGTGACTCGATCCGGAACGGATAGTCCGCGAACCGGCCGCGAAACGTCCGTTCGTGCTGCTCCGCCAGGACCGTCGTCGGGACCAGGACGACCACCTGTTTGCCGAACTCCACCGCCTTGAACGTCGCGCGAATGGCGACCTCGGTCTTGCCGAAACCGACGTCCCCGCAGATGAGCCGGTCGCTGGGCTGTGGATTGCTCATGTCGCGCTTCACCTGCGCGATTGCCGTGAGCTGGTCCCGCGTCTCCTCGTACGGGAACTCCGCCTCGAACTCCGTCTGCCACGGTGTGTCGGCCGGATAGCGGATGCCCGGCCGCGACGCCCGGGCCGCCTGGACGCGCAGCATCTCGCCGGCGAGCTCCCGGACGGCGTCGGAGACCTGCTGCTTCTGTCCCGCCCAGCGGCGGCCGCCGAGGTGCGACAGCTCCGGCGTGCCCTGGAAGGAGCCGAGGTACTTCTGGACGAGCTCGATCCTCGACGCCGGGACGTGGAGCTTCGACCCGCCGGCAAATTCCAGTGTCAGGAACTCTTCGCCCCAGCCGCGGCCCGCGAGCCGATCGAGCCCCAGGAACCGCGCGAGCCCGTGATCGCGGTGCACGACGATGTCACCGATCTCGAAATCGAGGTAGCGATCCGTGGAGTGCGCCGCGCGACGCCGGACGTGGCGCCGCAGATGATACCGGTGCAGCAGTTCGTGGTACGGCACCAGCGCGACGGGCACGGGCGGCTCCGCCCAGATGAATCCGCGGTGCAGGTAGTGGGTCTGGATGACGATGTTCGCCTCCGGAGCACCCTCGGCAAGCAGTTCTCGCATCCGCTGCGACTCGCCGTCGTTCTGACAGAGCACGACCGTCGGCGTCTGCCCGGCGAGTTCGCCGAGTTCCCGGACCGCCTCGGACGCGTTCTCGGCAAACGGCGGCAGAACCTCGACAGGCAGCGTCACCGGCACATCGACCGCGCCCCCGGAGTACTGGTTGATCTCGACGACGGCATGGCACCGATCGGTCAGCGCCTCGAGCACTTCGGCCAGCGTCAGCAGCCCGCGCCCGTCGTCGGCGCGGTCCAGGTAGCTGCGTCCCTGCTCCGCGATCTCGACGATCTCCGCCAGCAGCACGACCGTCTCGCCCGGCAGGTACCCCGCCAGCGGTATCCCCGACTCGCCCGGCCCGACCGGGCCGACGGACATGCCGACGATCTCGACGACATCCAGGCGGCGGTCCGAGCCCATCGTCTCGATATCCACGTCGAAGAGAGCTTCGATCTCGTCGCCGAAGAAGTCGATGCGGACCGCCGAGCCGGTCGGCAGGTACACGTCCACGATCCCGCCGCGAACGGCGAACTCGCCCGGCGTCTCGATCGTCTCGACGCGGGCGAAGCCGCTGCCGGTGAGCCAGGCGGCGAGGTCGTCGATGGAGTGCTTGAGGCCGACCCGCAGGACGCGCATCATCGCGTCGAGCGTCTCGGCGCGCGGAACCTCCTGCATGAGCGCGTGGATCGGTGCCACCACGACCGCCGGCGCCGGACCGTCGACGAACCGGCGCACGATCGTCAACCGCTCGGCGAGCAGCTCCGTGCTCACCGAGCTCTCACCGGGAAGAACCTCCATCGCGGGGAACTTCACCGCGTGCACCCCCATCGAAGCCAGCTCGTCGACGGCTTCGTCCGCCTCGTCGAGGTGGGCCGTCACCAGGATCATGGGTCGCCCGGTCCGCCCCAGGAGCGCCCCGGCAATGACCACGGCACTGGATCCGACCAGGCCGCGGGCGGCAATATGGCCGCCCTGTTCAACCAGCCCGGCAAGAGTCGTCAGTGCCTTGCCGCCGGCGATCTGCTCCAGCCAGTTCGTGCAGGTCATGGCGGATCAGGCGTCCCCGTACCGCACACCACATACGGCCGGATCTTCTGCACCAGCTTCGGTCCGATTCCTCTCACGCGTACGAGATCCTCGACGGAGGCGTACGGCCCGCGTGCCGCGCGGTCCGCCGCCAGGCGGTCGGCGAGGCGGGGTCCGATCCCCGGCAGCGCGTTGAACTCGGTCGCCGGGGCCGTGTTCACATCGAGCCGCATGTCCGGCCACGCCGCCGTTGGTGTCGCGACCTGCACCCGTCCGGCCCGAAGCAGCACGGTGCCGCCGATGGCAACGGCGAGCAGGACGATCAGCAGGTTCGTCCCCGGCGCCGGCGGCGTCCGGCCGGGTGCCCGCTCAGCCATCGGGTCGAGCCGCGGAAAGTTGGAGACGGCTCTTCAGTCGGCCAAGCGGCTTTCGGAGACGCCTGCGGGTATCGACCAGTCGCTTGAGGACGGGTTTGGGATGCCCGCTGTCGCTGACGAGGCCGCCCGCAGGCAGAATGGATCCGTCGTGGTCGTAGAGGTCGGTCCAGATGAGCGTCTCCACGAACGGCTTGGACATCGCCATCGCAAAGACGCGCGACATCCATCGTGACTGCGCATCGGAGGACCACGGCTTGTGCCAGAAACCGCCGTCCTCGTCGACCTGGCGACTGGGGACGCCGAAAGCAGAGATCACCACCGGCATATCCAGGACGAGGTATCGATCGATGATGTCGCTGATCTGCATGAGGTCGCGGCTGGAGCGGCCGGAGTCCTTCTGCCCGA
The DNA here is from genome assembly GCA_022562915.1 of Planctomycetota bacterium. Taxonomy (GTDB): domain Bacteria; phylum Planctomycetota; class Phycisphaerae; order Phycisphaerales; family SM1A02; genus JADFOJ01. Next base: position 10,370 of record JADFOJ010000021.1, read on the forward strand.
AGAGCAACTGCAGGCCGATGCAGTCGACGCGGATCCCTTCCTGGATGACGCGGTCCATGAAGGTCACCGGCGGGACCGACTGGTGGTTGACGGCGCAATGCTCGCCGAAGGGCTGCACCAGTTCGAGCATCGTTCGCGAGCCCTTGCGGGCCTGGCGGGCGATGAGGTTGGCCATGCGCGCCAGGTCGAGCATCTGCTCGGCCGTGAACTGGAAGTTGTCGTTCACGTTGAGCCCGGAGGCGATATTCCAGATCGCGACTGAATTGCGGTACCGGTGCACGACCTGCTCGACCTGCTCGTAGACGAGGTCCCGGCACGTGCTGTAGTCGTGCTGCCAGACGTACATCCATTTCGGCAACGTCGTCTTGGAGAAGTCCAGAAGGGGCCCGAGAACGATCGGGATCTTCTCTCGCGACGCCCAGGTGACCCAGCGGTCCAGCGGATCCCAGTCGAATCGGCCCTCCTCGATCTCCAGCTCGTTCCACGCCACGGGCAGAACCAGCAGGTCGAAGTCGCGCTTGACGATCTCTCGCAGTGCCGACGTATCGCGTCGGGGGTGTACGCGCACGCCGAGTGTCCTGGACGACGCCGGTCGATTCCCGAACCGCCAGTGCAGCAGGATCTCCGCGTGCGCCAGGGCGAGCCGCTCAGTGGCCTCCACGGCCCCGATGAGCGCAGCTGACGAAATGCGGCTTGCCTCGACGGGGTCCTCGACGATCAGCGCCTTGGAAAAAAGGCCGCGGACCTCTTCCCACTGCCGCACGGCGCGGTGCTCGGGGCCGAGGTCGAACATCTGCCACTCTTCGCTCTTGGCGATGAACATCTTGATGCGATGCCGGGCCAGCTCGATGACAAGGTCGTACGGGCGGTCGCGGTCCGGCAGCAGGCAGGTCTGCAGCATGATGCAGCCCATGGCGCCTGCATCCCATTGGAGGCACAGCCCCGCCGTCTGGGCGGTTTTCGGGCGGCAGACGACGTGGCCGTCCTTGAACTTGATCGCCCCCGGAATCGGAACATCGCCCGGGCCGAGAAGGTAGGCGTTCACCAGCGGCAGGGCCCGCGCGGGCCCGGCATCGTCATACACAGCGAATCGAAGCATGCCAGTCCGTGAAGTGCCAGGTCGTCAAGACATCGTCCGGCCGGTCGTTCCAAGCGTTCTGCCGGGGAAACACTATAGTTGTACCGATCCGGTCGGGAGCGATTTTGCCGCCTTTGACGGGCCTTTCGGGGACCGAACCGAATGCCTCGCTGACCGGCGGTGAATCCGGGCGGAACCGAGTGGCACGGGAGGGCTCGTCAACCAGGCCCACCGGTGCTACAGTCCGGCGATGACCACGATGACCGACGCCGTGACGGGCGAGACGCTCCCGTACACTGATGTACAATTGCCGGGCCGCCGCCAGGGCAAGGTCCGCGACATCTATCCATTGCCGGGGCGAGCCGGCGCGGCACCGCGACTGCTCATCGTGGCGACCGATCGGGTCAGCGCTTTCGACGTGGTGTTGCCTACCCCGATCCCCGGCAAGGGGCGCCTGCTCACCGAGATCAGCCTCCGGTGGTTCGACTTCATCCGCGGGCTCGGTCTCATCGGCGATCACGTTCTTTCCGACGATCCGCACGACGAGCCGGAGTTGACCGAACAGCAGCGGGCCATGCTGAAAGGTCGGATCATGATCTGCCGGGCCGCGGAGGTCGTGCCGGTGGAGTTCGTCGTGCGGGGGTATCTCGCCGGCTCCGGCTGGCGGGAATATCAGCAGAGCGGGTCCGTCTGCGGCGTCGCGCTGCCGGCGGGTCTGCGCAACGGCGACAAGCTGCCCGAGCCCATTTTCACGCCGACGACCAAGGCCTCCAGCGGCCACGACGAGCCGCTCGATTTCAAGCAGGCGGCGGCCATTGCCGGGGAGGAGGTCGTCGAGCGGCTGCGTTCCGTGTCGCTGGCGATCTACGCCGCCGGAGCGGCCTATGCCGGAGAGCGAGGCATTATCCTGGCGGATACGAAGTTCGAGTTCGGCAACGCCCTGGACTCCGACGGCCGCCGGACCGACGAGATCATCCTGATCGACGAGGTGCTGACGCCGGACAGCTCGCGATACTGGCCCGCCGACCGGCACGAGCCGGGCCGCGAGCAGGACAACTTCGACAAGCAGTACATCCGCAACCACCTCCAGAAGGTGGTCGACAATGGGCAATGGCACAAGACGCCGCCGGGACCGCCACTGCCGGCGGAGGTCGTCGCCAACACGTTGTCACGCTACGTCGAGGTCCGCGATCGCCTGTTCGGTCAGGGGCGGTAGCGCAGCCCGCATTCACTTCTGGCGGCGCCGTGACGCCGATTCAACGGTATTGCGAAGCAGCATGGCGACGGTCATCGGCCCCACGCCGCCGGGCACCGGGCTCACGGCCGAGGCGACGGCCGCCACCTCGTCGAAGGCGACGTCGCCGACGGTTCTCCGGGTGCCGTCGGGAGCCTCGACGCGGGAGATGCCGACGTCGATCACGACCGCCCCCGGCTTGACCATGTCCGCGGTGATCAGCCCCGGCGTGCCCGCGGCGGAGATGAGCACGTCGGCGGTGCGGGTGAGCGAGCCGAGCTGCGGCGTGTACTTGTTGGTGGAGATCACCGTCGCTTGGTCCCGCATGAGCAGCACGACCACCGGCTTGCCGACGATGTTGCTGGCCCCCACGCAGACGCACTGGGTTCCGGGCAGATCGATGCCGGTGGACTCGATCATTTCCATGACCGCCAGCGCCGTGCACGGCACGAGGCTGCGGCGGCCGTACACGATGTTGCCGATGTTCGCGGGGTTGACGCCCTCGACGTCCTTCACCGGGTCGATCATCGACTGGATCCGCTCGGTGTCGACGCCCGACGGCAGCGGCAGGTGCACCATGACCGCGTGCACCAGCGGCTCGGCGTTGAGCAGCATGACGCGCCCGGCGATCTCATCGTCACGGGCGTCGTCGGGAAGCTGGTGCAGGACGTGCTCGATACCGAGTTCCCGGCACGCGGTGCCCTGGTTGCGGGCGTAGATGGCGGCGCTGCCGTCGGAGCCGACGAGGATTGCGTCGAGCCGCACCGGTGTGTCGCACGCGCGCAGGCGCTCGATCCGCGACGCCAGCGTCGCCTTGACGTTCTTCGCAAGCGCCCGGCCGTCGATGATGCGTGCGGTCACGGGGTGCCGGCGGTCATGGCGGTCATGGAGGTCATGGAATCTCGATCTTGATCTCGTCACCGTCCAGTTCGACACGGTAGCAGGTGACGCCCTCCTCGGCGGGCGGGCACGTGACGCTGCCGTCACGGAGATCGAACGTCGCATTGTGCCACGGGCAGACCACCTCGTGGCCGTCCACATCGCCTTCCGACAGCGGCCCCCCGCTGTGCGGGCAAGCGTCGTCGATCGCGAAGAACGTTCCGCCGACGTTGAACAGCGCCAGTCGGCGATCCTCGATCTGGACCGCCATTGCACTGCCGGGCAGCAGGTCTCCTGCTTGTGCCACCGTATGAAGTTGTCCCATCGAGGTTCGCTCCCTCATGCTCAGGGCTGGGTAATGACCATGACGTCCGTGCCGCCGTCGGGCTCCGCCGGATACGACCCGACGGTCCCATCCGGCCAGGTGACCGAGAGCGCCTCGACCACGTCGCCGGGGCCGAGCCCGAAGGTGACCACCCGCTCGACCTGGGAGAGATAGCTCCTGGTCGGCATCACCTGCCGGGCCATGACCCGGCCACCGGTCAGGGTACAGTGTACCCACGCCCCGATCGCGTCACGGTTGGAGGTCGTGCCGTTGCCGACGAGCTTCACCCGCAACCCCCTGTGCCCCAGCGCCTGGTCGTTTCGCAACAGCATCGGCGGTCCGCCCGTCTGGGTGAGCACGACGTCCAGGTCGCCGTCACCGTCGATGTCGGCATAGGCAGCCCCGCGGCCGACGATCGGCCTGGCGAGATCGCCCGTCGCCGCCGTCGGCACGTGGACGAAGCTGACCCGCGAACCCGGTCCGGTGTTCCAGAACAACTGCGCCGCCTGTCTGTAATGCTGGCTCGACTGGACCGTGTTGATCGCCTCCTCGAGGTGCCCGTTGGCCTGGAGCAGATCGAGCCGACCGTCCAGGTCGTAATCGAAGAAGAACAGCCCGAAGCTCAGCACGCGGCGGCTCGGGGCCCCCACCCCTTCGCCGATCGCCTCGTCGGCAAACTGCCACGGGCGCCCCTGTGAGACGTACAGCGACGACATCTCGTTGGCGAAGTTGCCGATACAGAACCCGAGACTCCCGTCGTCGGGCTCCCTGTAATAGGCCGCGTCGATCCCCATCGCGCCGGTGGCAGCGCCCATGCTGCTGTACGCGACGCCCGCAGCGGCGCCGATCTCCTGGAACCCCGGCTCACCGGAGGCCCCGGTGTTGCGAAAGAGAAAGTTCGCCACGGTGTCGTTGGCGACGAAGATGTCCATCCAGCCGTCGCGATCGATGTCGATGAAGACGACCGCCAGCGCCTTGCCCACCGCAACGCCGGTGGCGGCGTTGACCACCTCGATGCCGCTTTCGGCCGAGACGTCAGTAAACGTGCCGTCACCGTTGTTGCGGTACAGCGAGGCGAATGTCCCCTCGAAGGTGCTCGGTGGTCCGTACGCCCGGCCGATCCCGGTGAGCCGGAAATCGACGGCGAAGTCGATCTCACGCGACCAGCGCACGTAGTTGCATACGAACAGGTCCAGGTCACCGTCGTTGTCGTAGTCGAAGAACCCCGAACTCGTGCTCCAGCCGTCGGGGTCGCCGCCGGTGCCGGCCCGGCGGGTGACGTCCGTGAAAACGCCGTCATCGTTGCGGTACAGATGGTCCGGTCCGACGGCGGTGAGAAACAGGTCCACGTCCCCGTCGTTGTCGTAGTCGCCGGCCGCGACGCCCATGCCGTAGAAGCCGACGTCGAGACCGGCCTCGGCCGTCACGTCCTCGAAGCGGCCGGTCCCGTCGTTGCGGTACAGCGCCATCGTGGCCGGGGGACCGTCGCCGGACGGGTGATCCGGCCAGTGGCTGGAGTTCACGAACAGCAGATCCTGGTCGCCGTCGCCGTCATAATCGAGGAATGCGCATCCGCCGCCCATGGTCTCGGGCAGCAGCTTGTCGCCGGCGGCGCCGTTGGTGTGCACGAAGTCGATGCCCGCATCACTGGTAATGTCCGTGAAGACCACGCTCGGCGGATCGGCCGCGCGAACCGGTACGACGATCTTGATCGGACCCGCCGGTACCGGCGGGGCGAGCTCTTGCGGCCGGTTCGCGATCACCAGGACGACGCCGGCCACGACGCCGAAGACCACGAGCACCGCCAGCGACCATCGGAACGCCCGGCCGATGACCGCGTCGTCATCGGGGACCATCTCGGTGTCGTCGACGGCCTTGCGCGGTGAGCGCTCACTCAGGTCATTCCGGTCAATCATGGCGGGCTCTCTCGCCGGGGTGGCAGCTCGTAGGCGCCGTCGCGCTGCAGGTCATAGATCACGATCGCCTCCGCGGCGTGATTGGCCGCCGGATACTGCCGTCGCGCCGCGGCGACCGCCCGGTCCCGCGCGTTGTCGTCCGGCTTGTACCGGGCGTGTGCCGTCCGGTGCCGCTCGGCCCGGTCGGGCTCCTCGAGCTGGTCCGCCAGCAGGGCGAGATTGTAATGCGCCGCGACGTTCTCCGGGTCCAGCTCGAGCACCCGTTCGAACCACGAGGCCGCCTCGACGAGCAGTTGCCGGCGCCGCGAGCTCGCCGCGGCGCCGCGCTCCTGTTTGGCGCGCTCGAAGATCGTCTGCCCGAGCTCGTTGAGCAACCGGTAGTCCTGTGAGAAGTCGAACTCCCGCTGCCGGGTCTCGGCCGTGTTCATCCGGACGATGGATCTCAGGTTGTCGATCGCCTCGTCAAGGTATCCATGCTGCTTGTTGACCAGGCCGGTGAACCATGCGACCGTCCACGGGTACGCCGGCGGATCGAATGTCCGGGCCGTTTCCAGCGCGACCACGGCGTCGGCGAGGTTGCCCTCCTTGATGTAGACACGGGCACGGTTGAGCGGGCCGTCCGGGCGGCCGAGACGTTCGACCTCGGCGAACGCGTCTTGGGCCTGGCGCAGCTCGCCCTTGTTGGCGCCGGAGTCGCCCTTGCGGAGCAGCCCGATGCCGTAATCGTTCCAGCGCTGCCACGGAGGGATTCCGACGTCATCGGCAACCGTCGCGCTGCCGGGGCCGACGGGGAAGGTCACCTCGTCCTGGGCGAGCGTCATGATCGGCAGGTCGTTGACCGTGAACTCGTCGCCCTGGAAGAACCGCATGTAGGTCGTGTCGAACTTGCGGTACTGGAGCTTTGCCCTGACCGTGATCGATCCGGTCGCGTCCGGCGGCACGGTGAAGGCGAAGTGCACCGTGTCCGCCGCCCCGGGCGGGATCTGGTGGTTGTACAACGCGACGAAGATGTCCTGGGCGTTGCGGCGATCGATGCGGTTGCCGAGGCGGTCCAGGACGAACGCGTTGACGAAGTGGGACCACGGGTCCACCTCGCCGTCGGCGGCGCGGCCGCCGCTGCGGCCGATGACCTTGTCGCCGAGGGAAAGCGTCACGTCGAGCCAGATTTCGTTGGAGTCGGCCGTTCCCTGTGTGAACAGGTGGCCCATCTTCATGGTTCGAACGACCGTCTCGAGCAGGTAGCGCCGCCCCGGTTCCAGGGCGGGAACGCCCGGGCGAATCGGCGCCGTCAGCGCGCCGTCGATCGTGCCGCCCTGCTTGATCCCGAAGATGTCCACGCGCATGACACCGTCCATGAACTCGCGGTGTGCCTCGTTCACCCACGACGGCATGTCCAGCAGGCTGGGGATCGCGGTGTTGGCGGACGGAAACTGGTGGTTGTGGACGGTCAACTGGTCGAACAGATCGTCGCCGGGATCCTCGGCAAACGCGCGAGCGCCGAAGTCATCCGACCGCACCAGCGGCATGTGGCAGCCGGCGCAATTATGCTCTGCCTGTGGCGGGTAATAAAAGCTGCTGACACCGTGGCCGGAGACGCCGCTGAGCAGGTAGCTGTCATAGTGATTCTGGCCGCGCAGGAACTTGTAGCCGTTGAGCTCAACGGGCAGGTGCACCTTGTGACAGGCTCCACAGAACTCCGCGGTCTTGTGCAGCGGCTTGAGAAACGTCCTCTTGTGAAAACCCGGCTTCGACTTCACGAGCTGGCGGTTCACCCACCTCAGCACGCGGTTCTCCGAGAAGGTAAACGGGTAGTGGATCGGTTCCTCGATCGTGTAGTCGGCGTTGCCGCGCACGTTGTTGTGGACGATCGCATGGCACGCGGTGCAGGTGATCCCGGCGGTCGCGAGCGGGTCAGAGGCCAGGTCGTACTCGGGGTCGTCGAACCGGGGGTCCTCGAACTCGCCGCTGAAGAACGGAACCGGATCATGGCAGCCGGCGCAGAAGCGCGAGGCCTGCACGTTGCCGTCACGGGCGAATCCGACGCGCCGCGTCTCGCGCACCGAGGCGTCGTACGCCGGGTTGTTGAACGAGCTGAACCGGTGCATGCTGTGGGCCCACTGTTCGTGGACGTCGGCATGGCATTCGAGGCAGTACGAGTCGTTGAGCAGCACCCGCGCCGGGATGAAGTCGCCGGTCGAGGTACGGGCAAGCGACGGGAAGAAGTACTGCAGCCCTGAGGCCGGCCCCGAGACGTTCCAGCGGCGCGGGTCCTGCGAATGAAGGCCGACCATCACCAGCGCGAAGGCGCCCGCCACGGTCATCCACGCCAGGCCGGTCCGCCATCGGATCCGCCGGCCCGCCAGCCGGTGCAGGATGAAGAGCCACACGGCGATGACCGGCGTGACGACGTGAGCCCAGTAGACGGCGGCGCGAAGGTCCGGTTGCTTCAGATCGACCAGTGCCCGCGTGAGCAGGAGGCCGCTGGCCAGAACGACCAGGGCCGTCGTGAACAGCGCCAGGCCCGCCCGCACCGCGCGCCGGTTGGGACGCGACCACGCGTTGCGGATGTGAAAGCAGCCGAAGAGAACCACCGGGCACACGAACGCAAGGCCCAGCACCAGGTGCACCAGGAACATCCACTGGAAGAAATAGTTCTCCCACGTCTGTCCGGTGTACCACTGCGTCAGCGACACGGACACCAGGTAGACGGAGTTCACCATGAGCAGCGCGAAGAGGCCGAACACCACGGCCAGCAACCGCTTCAGGCGGGGCCCGACCACCGGCACGTATTGTGTGCGCCGTGCCGAAGCGGTCGCGGTGGTATCGGTCTCCGAAATCGAGGTCATGGCACGACGCATCCTAGCCGTCGGCGGCCTACACTGCTGACGAGATGAGCGAACTCAATCTCCTCGTCGTGAACGTCGGCAACAGCCGAACTCAATTCGGCCAGTTCGTCGGTACGGACTTGCGCCGGCAGATGCACCTCGACAACACCGCCGTGCCGCCGCTGGTCCAGCAGGCGGTCCAGTGGTGGGAGCAGACCGACGAGCCGAAGTCCCTGCTCATGGCGTCGGTCAATGGTGAGGTCGCGGAACCGCTGGACGCCGCGCTGCGCGATCAGCTTTCGGTCGAGATCTACCATGTGGGCGAGGACGTTCCGGTCCCCATCGGGCGCTGCCTCGATCCGGAGACGATCATCGGCGTGGACCGGCTGCTCAACGCCGTGGCTGCGTGGGACCGCATTCACCAGGCGTGCATCATCGTGGATACGGGCACGGCAATCACCGTCGATTTCGTGGACGGCGACGGGACGTTTCACGGCGGGGCGATCATTCCCGGCGCGATGATGCAGCTCGCGGCGCTGCATGCCGGCACCTCGAACCTGCCGGAGTTGCAGTTCATCGCTCCGGACGACTCGGACGTGTTCGGACGCTCCACCAGCCAGGCCATGCTCAAGGGCGTCTTCCACGGAATTCGCGGCGCGGTACAGCGGCTCGTGGAGCAGTACGCGACTCAGTACGGCGCCTTCCCGCAGATCGTCGCGACCGGTGGCGACGCCGAGACGCTCTTCAAGGGTTACGAGCTGATCGACGACATCGTCCCCGAGCTCGCCATGCTCGGCATTGCCGCTGCGGCACAGCTCGCGCTGGCGACCGAGAATGCGGACCGGCGGGATGGCCGGGACTGACACGGACGGCACCCGCGGTTTCTCGTGCCGCCTGCTGACGGCCACGGCGGCCCGGCCCGGTGCGATTGCGATCCTCCAGCTCGACGGCGACGTCGAGCCCGCTCTGCGAGCGATCACCGGCATCGCGGACTGGCCCCACGGGCGGGCCCGGCTGGTGCGATTTGCCGACGTCGATCGCGGTCTCGCCGTGCGCCTGACGGAACGCGTCGCGCAGCTCATGCCCCACGGCGGTCCGCGCGTCGTGCAGCGGCTGTGCGCGTGGATGGACCGTCTCGGCATCGAGACCGCGTCGTGCGACGAGGTCCTCCCCGAGCTCGCATTCCCGGAGGCGTCCGATCGATTCGAAGCGATGGCGCTGGCGGCCGTGGCCCGGGCGGCGAGCCCCCTGGCCATCGACCTTCTCCTGGACCAGCCGCGGCGCTGGAGAGCCATGACCGCCCCCGACGAGGAGGACCTGGCCCGGTCGAAGCGACTCGATCGCCTCATCGAGCCGGCGATCGTGGTCGTGACGGGACCCGTCAACGTCGGCAAGAGCACTCTCGGCAACGCGCTGGTGGGCCGTTCGATGTCGATCGCCACGGACCTGCCCGGCTCGACGCGCGATTACACCTCGGGCCGGGTCGAGCTGGCCGGGATCGTCGTGGACTGGCACGACACGCCCGGCCGGCGCGACACGACCGATGCGATCGAGGCCGAGGCCGCCCGGATCGCCGATCGCCTGGTCGATTCCGCCGACCTGGTCATCGCGATGACCGACCACGAGACAGCATGGGCGGCCCTGAAACGGACGCCGGACCTGCGCGTCGCCAACAAGTGCGATCTCGCTGCCCGACGCGACGCGGACCTCTCGATCAGCGCCACCGACGGCACCGGGATTCCCGAACTGGTCAGGGCCGTACGAGACCTGCTGGTGCCGCCGGAAGACCTGAAACACCCCGGTGTCTGGGTCTTCGACGATCGACTGACGTGATTTTTACAGCGCGACGGAACTGAAACCGCAGTCGACGAAGAGGGTCTGCCCGGTGACTCCCAGCGACAGGTCGCTGAGCAGGTACACGGCGCTCTCGCCGACCTCGCTGCCGGTGACGTTGCGTTTCATCGGCGCCCGCCTCTCGACCCAGTCGAAGAGGTCGCTGAAACCTCCGACCGCCAGCGCCGACATCGTTCGCAACGGCCCGCCGGAGATCGTGTTGACCCGAATATTGCTCGGCCCCAGGTCGCGTGCGAGGTAGCGCGTGATGGATTCCAGGGCCGCCTTGGCGACGCCCATGACGTTGTAGCAGGGCGCGGCCTTCTGCGCACCGTAGTAGCTCATCGCCACCATCGAGCCGCCGGAGGTCATCAGCGGCGCGGCGCGGGTGGCCATCGCCATGTACGAATAGGCGCTGATGTCCAGTGCCTGCGCGAAGACCTCACGCGGCGTGGCGGCAAAGGTGCCGTCCTTGAGCCAGGCGCGATCGGCAAACGCAATGGAATGAACCAGGAAGTCGATCGATTCGAACTCGTCGCCGATCTTCGCGAAGACGGTGTCGAGATCATTGTCCGAGCAGACATCGAGCGGGACCAGCCACGGCTCGGCCACGCCGAGTTCGTTGATCGCCCTGGACACGCGGCGTTGCATCTTCTCGCCGGGCAGATGCGTGAAGAGGCACTCGGCCCCGTGGCGAAGCAGCGCTTCGGCGATGAAGTACGCATAGCTGTGGTCGTTGGCGATTCCCACCACCAGCCCGCGCTTTCCGTCCATCAGGCCCATGTCCGGCTCCATGATCACATCACAACAGGGGACGGAGCCTAGCTGGGATCCCGCCGTTCGGCCAGTGCCCCGCCGCTGCACGCGCAGGAATCGCGCGGTATGCTGCCTGCCCCAATGGCAGAATCGCAATCTCCCGTCGCCCCGATCGTGCTCACTCTTCTGCTGTGCGAGAAGGTCATCGTTGACGCACGGACGCAACAGTACTCGCTCATCGGGCTTGTCTCCAACGTGAACGCATCCCGTTTCCCGGTGAGGTCGCCGAACCTCTGCGTCTATACGGAGATCACCGGCGGTCACGGCGTGACCCCGCTGACCGTGCGGATCGTCGATGTCGACGAGAAGCGGGATCCGGTGGTCAAGCTCGACCTGGAGGTCAACCTGGAGGACCCGCTGGCCGTGACCCAGGTGGTCTTCGGGATGCCCCGGCTGGTCTTCCCCGAGCTGGGCGATTACCGCCTCCAGGCGATCTCCGGGGGCACCCGGCTGCTGGAGAAGCGCCTCATACTCCGCGAGGCCAACGCCTCCGAGATCCTCGATGAGGACGAGGATGGCGAGAATGACGAGGATGATGAAGAAGACGAGGAAGAGCAGGAGGGGGAAGAGGAAATCTAGGCAGGCGCGCCGAATGCAAGTGCCGGCCATCGAAGAAAGATTTAGCGGGTGATCCGGTCCATTCCCGGGCTATACTCTGGCTTAACCCCCGTCCGGGGGAGGAGGCAGACCATGACGATGCCCGCAGACACGGCGTCCAACGAGACGCTCAGGATGGGGCCGATCAAGGTTGTACGGGTGTATGCGTCGAGCGCGCCCACCGACGTAACGATCACGGAACGGCTCGGGTACACCACCCCGCCGTTCTCACAGATCAGACACCTGTGCTCCAGCAAGCCGCTCGGCCGACACCTGCCGACCGAAGACCGCCGCTGAGCGAGGTCAGGTCACGCGCGCAAGACCCAGAACCGCGGTACCGACCGTGCGCGCCGGTTTCGCGCCCGGGATGCAACAACCCACGTGTGCGCTAAACAACCAACGTGAGCGCTGAACAACCAGCGTGTGCGCTGTACGACCAACGTGTTTCCGCCCCGACCGACTCCGAGTCATCCTCCGTTGCTGCTATCATGAGGCCGGTTCACCCCCCTGCGCGCGTAGCTCAACTGGATAGAGCATCGGTCTTCGGAACCGAGGGTTGCGGGTTCGAGTCCTGCCGCGCGTGTTCGTCAGGGCGACCGAGGCGATGATGTGTGCCTTGGCTGTACCTTGGGTGGCTGCCTGCGGCGTCGGCGAACGCGCAGCAGCCCGGCGAGCCCGAACAGGGCATACGCACCGGGACCCGGCACCTGGAAGAAACTCTCGATGCTCACGAACTCGATGCCGTTGCTCATGCCCCTGATCCGCAACGTCCCATGGATTGCGGTGCCGTCCGCAGTCGAGAACTGGGCGATCAGGATCTGGCCGTTGCCGGGGAACGAGTTGGCCGGGTCGAACGGGTTGCCCTGCGGGCTGTTCGGAAAGAGTGCCCAGCCCGCCATGTCCATCCACAGGCTGGATCCGGTGATCCCGACGGGGAATCCCGGCGTGATGATCAGGGTGTCGCCGGTTGAAACCTTCTTGCCGATCGAGACGAAGGTGTCGAACGCGAGGCTGGGATACACATCAATGAGTGCGGGGTCGGGTGCTCTGTCGTTGCCGAACGCGCTGTTGTAGAACGTTCCGTTCTCCACCACGATGTGCAGCGGGTTCATCGGCGTTCCGGCAACCGATATCATCGAGTCCTCGCCCGGCCGGTCGAACACGGCGTAGACGTTGACGACGAGCAGCCCGAAGTCGTTCGGCTTCGAGGTGGTCGTGATTCCAACGAAGCCCCCCGACGCCGACCCGCTCAGGATCAACGGTGTACACACACCCGCCGCGAGTGCCATGGTCTTCACTTTCATGGTGCACCTCTCTTTTCTGGTTCCGGGGCTCGCTGCCCCGGTGTGACCATGCGGCCCGGGCCGACCCCAGCATACCAGCCGAGGCGGCCGCGACGAAGGAAAACCTGGATGGCCGCTGCGGTTCCGCAGTTTTTCCAGGCCAGGTCCCCTCCGCCGCTACGGTCGGCCCATCACCCATGGTCACGTGCCGTACCAACGACCATGGAGCGGCCCCGACTGCCCCGGTCAGCCGGCTGCATCCGCTGTGTTCACGTCCCCGGTGAAGAGAGCAGACAAGAGGATCGATTTCAGCCTCACTCACGCTATGATGGCGATGCAGGACCATCGACTTGACAAGGAGTTGGTGGCCCGGGCAATCCGTAACCCGTCCAGAACCCGCAGGTCGAAAAACGCGCGCCGCGTGCTCTTCGGGAAAGACTTGTCGTCACGTCGCAGATTGGTTGTGGTAGTCGAGGAGTCAGCCGACAGGCTGCTCGTTATCACCGTCTGGATCAAGCAGTGAATGGTTCTTGACGTCCACATCACCCTCAGGACCGGTCCCCGCGGCAGCCGACTGGAGTTGGCCTATATTCGTTTCTCGAAGGCACCGATCGTTCGGACGGAAGAACTTGACGCGGACCGCCTGCTCGCCCACTACGACAAAGACGGCACTCTGGTCAGCATCGAAGTCCTCGCGCCATTCAATATCGTCCGGCTGAAGCACATCGTTACGCGCCGGCAACTTGCAGAACTCGAGCGCGTCCTGCCGGCGATCCTCCGGGCCGCCTGACCGCATCTTGCATCGCGGGCTTCATGGGCACGGCCCCCAATTCGCGAGCAGCAGCAGGAAGTCGACGATGCCGACGTTGCCGTCGCCGTCGAAGTCCGGCGGTCCACCCGGATTGCTTCCCCACTGTGCAAGCAACATGAGCAAGTCGATGATGTCCACGGACCCGCTGTCGTCGAGGTCCCCGTCACACGCACACGAGACCGCGGCGCACGAAGGTTGGTCCGGCGCAGCGATGGTCAGGTGCAGCGCCCAGCGGTGAAGGCGACCGATGTCCCCGCTTCCTTTCCTGTCCGAGACCGTCAACGTCCAGTCTCCGGCGGAGTCGAGCCCCGCGAAGACGCTCAGGGGCTCCTGGGGCGTGAACACTCCTGTCAAAGCGGGTGGATCCCAGCCACACTGCTCTTCGATCGATCCACCGGTCGCGTCATCGCTCAACGTGATGTTGAGGTGATCCGACCAGCAGCCGCAGCAGGACAAGTCACATTGGCCGTCGAACCCGATCCGCTGGACCAGGACCACGGAAGGACCGTTGCGTTTCTCCAGCGTCACGCACAGTTCTCCCGTCCAGGTATGGCTGATGAGCAGTTGGACCTCAAGGTCACGAATCTCGAACGATTCCTTGACGCTGATCGTGTCCGGAATGGAAAAGATGAACTCGTCGACGCAGGACTCGACGACAAGGAGGCCGCCATCACAGCCGTTGCCATCGCCGAGATACGCCCCACCTGCGGTCGCACAGCCTGACGAGGTCAGTTCCTCACAGAACTGATCGATGCCATCGCATTGACAGCAGCCGCCCGTGGGAATCGGGGCACACGTCCCGTCGACGCAGCGTCGCCCGTCGCCGCATTCGCTGTCCAGAACACAGGCGCACAGGGAGCAGAACTCCAACGCCCACTGTGCACAGAGAGCATCCCAGGCGACTTCGCAACATTGCGGCACCTGGTTGCAGCGCTGCTCGCAGCAGGCGGCATCGCTGCAGCCAGGGGTGCCGTTCGCGGTAAAGCAGTCACCGGCGTCGGCGTCCCCGCAGACCGGCCGCGGACCCCCGTCTTCCGCCGCGTCGCCGCCGATCGGGAGCAGGACCGGGGCCCAGATCAGTATCGCCATGACCGCGATGATTCGGCTCATCGTGCGTGCATTGTAACACGCCGGCGGCGAGACTGAAAGTCCGCGAGACAGGTTTCCGGTCCTGGCTCCGTTTCAGAACTGGAATCGCACGCTGAGAATCACCGTGTAGTCCGTGGACAGACGCGGCGACTTCATGCTCCGGACCATCGGCAACTGAACGCCCGCTTCGACGATGAAATCCGGTGTGATGAACTGAATGCCGGGCGAGCCGAAGAGCTCCACGCTGCCGTCGGTGATGTACCTGCCGTTGAGCTCGAGCAGACCATACAGTCCCCACGGTTCGACGTCGGCTCCTTCGCCGCCGACGATCCGGTGCGACCAGGCGACGTCGGCGAAGAACTCGTCGTCGCCGGCGAGACCGCCGGCGGTGTTGAGCTTGACGATCAGGTCCCAGTCGAGCCACCACTGCTGCTCCTGGTGCGTCCAGACCGTACCGATGATCGGATCGACGCTGTCGCTGGAGAACGCGCTGTCGAAGGTCGGGATCTCCAGCCCCGCGATCGCCGCCCAGCGCGTCGTCTTGCCGAGCTCGTCTTTCTGGTAGAAGCGGAACTTGGCGCGAACGGGAATGTCTCCGATGCCCGTCTCCGAGGTCGACCCGCCGGAGCCGAACTCGACCCTGCGGTAGACCACCGGAACCGTGCCGATGAGTGCAAGCCGTTCGGTCGCGCCGTAGGCGAGCGTGATCGGCTGGACGATTCGATGCACCACCCGGCCCTGCGGCGTCGGGTCGTCAAAGAGCCGCGAGTAGCGAAACTGGACCCTGAGAATCACACCGCCCAGCGGCGGCGTGAGGGCGACGTCGGTGTTGATCCCCGCGCCGCGGGCACACGTCGCGACGATCGCCGCCGACAGCACGGCGGGCCGCCACGGTCTACTCCGGAAGACTGTCATCCGAACCCTGTTCAACACGAATGAACGAGACCGTGCATCCGGCCGAGGCGAGCCTCTCTCGCAGGAGGTCGAGGTCCGGATCTTTCCCGGTCATCCAGATCTTCACGCGGCCGGTGGCGTGATCCGCCTCGGCGTGGATCACCGTGTCCAACGCGGCCAGGGCCTTCATCGTGCGCAACGAATCCTGCACGCCGGCAAGCTCATTCACCCCCGCGGTCACCAGCGCACCAAACTCAAGCGGCGCCCAGCGGTCCAGTACGATCTCCCATGAAGAGTCACCGTTACGGGCCCGCACGACCCCCGCAACGCGGACGCGCCGCGCGCCGTGCGCACCCCGGCGTCGAGCCGAGAGCTTCACGAGGTCCCGCCAGGATTCCCGACGATCGGCCTGGTCGCCGGGTCGCAGGACCACGGCCGGGCCGCGACCCCCATCGGCCAGCAGAAGCGATGTCGCCGAGTCGTCCGCAGGGTCTCGTCGCACGGTGCCGGTCACCCACACTGAAATGTCGCGCGGCGTAAAGCCCGCCTCGCGGATCGCACGCCGGACGTCCGCCGGATCGAACTCGACGTCGGTGTTCCAGGTGAACCGCGTGGTCCCGGTTTCAAGGCTCGTCTTGACCCCGGCCGTGCGGTCCACGCCGGCGAGTTCACCGAGCCGCGCATCAACGCCGTGTACGCAGAAGGGGCATCCCAGGCCGTCCACGCGCACACTGACCTGCTCGACTGCGGCCGGCGCGGAAGCGGCTAGTGCCAGGGCGCCGAGCACGCACGAAAGGTTCGTCGGCGTCATGGACATGATCCGTCTCTCATTCCGGCCGGTCATCGGCGTTCGCCGCAACGGAATACCCGGCGGACCGGACGGCCTCGACGAGCGGTTCGTTGCCTGAGAGAACCGCCGAATCGATCGAGATGACGGCCTGGCGGTCCGGGTAGGAGACTCGTGCGTCCAGGACGCCCGGTACCTTTGCCAGCGCCGTCCGCAGCACGACGGCGCATGCGTCACAGGTCATGCCCTCGACGGCAAGGGTCACGGTGATCACCTCGGCTGCGGGGATCGCGGTCTCCGCGGTGGCGCTGTCGCCCAGCAGGTAGCCGATCGTGTTCGGGAAGGTCACAGTGACGATCACGAGTCCCGTCGCCACCCAGATCATCACCCGGTTGAACCGCCGCAATCCCGATCGTGGCGCTGCGCACTCGCTTCCGGCGGCGCACACCGCAGGGCGGAAGTACACGAAGTAGAAGCCGGTCGCCAGCATCACGGCGGCCGCGCCAATAAAGAGCAGCCTGTATTTCGCCATCCAGCCGGAGATCCCGCCCGCCGAGACCCCGAACCCGATCAGCGCAAGCGGAACCCAGCAGCACGCCGACGAGGCAATCGCCGATCCTACGGCGCCGGCGGTGGCGAGCATGCCCGCACGCTCACCCGTGCGCTGTTCCGTCGGCGCATCACCAGCCTGCGCTTCGAGCAGCGCCTGGGTGATCATCGCACGGTCGGGCATCCCCCGGCCGCCGTACGTCCGGCACGAGAGGCCGAAGTCGCGTCGCTGCCGTGCGTCGGGCTCGACATCGACGCCGTCCACACGAACGGACGGTGAGCCGAGGAATCGCCGCCGCCCGGCGTCGGCCGGACCGGTCACCTCTGTTGCGACAATGTCGGCGTCGACTCCGAGTTCGGCGACGACATCCTGCACGAGGTCCACGGTGGGTTGATGGTTGGGGCAACCCTTGAAGTAGAAGATTTCGACTCTCATGAGGTGTTCCACGATACGGCCCAAGCCCCCTCATGGGTCTTAACGACCTTGTACCGCGGTTCAACGTTGCCGTTTCTTCGAACCCTCGCGAATCTTTTTGCCACCCCCGGCGGTCTGTGACGGCTGTGCGGCCGCATTGAGGTCCTCCAGCACCTCGCAGCGGCCCGTGGCCGCGGAACCCCGGCAGAGTGCAAGCGATGACTCCAACACCCTCCGGACGTGACCGAGGTCCCGCAACTGCCCGCGGACGCGCGTGAGCCTTGTCTCGATGAGCGCCTGGATCTCGGCGCAGGGGGCGGTCGCGCCGTCACGCAGGTTCAGCAATGCCGCGATGTCCTGGATGGTGAGCCCGGTCTCCCGCGCGGCCCGGATGAACCGCAGGCGCTCGATCGACGGCTCGTCGTAGACCCGGTAGTTGCCGCGAGTGCGCCCCGTCGGCGCGAGCAGGCCCGCCCGCTCGTAGTACCGCAGCGTCGAGGTCGGAACCTCGACCGCGCGGGCAAGCTCTCCGATGGTGTATTCGGGCTCCATGTTCTGGTACGCCGGTCGAATCTTCTGAGGCCCACGGCCAGAGGGCGCCAAAGAAGGGTGGCAGGGTCGACGGAGCGAAGCGAGGTCGCCCGTGGAGCTGGGCGTCGCACCACGGGCGAGCACGCTCGACCGTGCCACCCACTATTGTAAGTCCCGGCGCCGGCTCGCGATGTAGTGCCGCATCATGGTGTCCACGTCGTACGAGCGCGCGTACAGCCGGTCGATGACATCCTGCCGCGTGTCGGGGCCGGCGACCGTGCGATACCAGTGCTCGGCCATGATTTTCATCCCCAGCTCGTTGGGATGCAGTTCGTCGTCGTCGAAGCACCCCGGGAAGCCCTCGTAGGTCGGCGTCCAGACGTCGGGGCCCTCGTACACCCAGTCCAGGCCGCCGGCCAGCAGCGCCGCCAGCGCCAGCCGCTCGTTGCCGACCTCCGGCTCGACGGGCTTCTTGTAGATGTGCATCCCGATGTACACCCGCTCGAGGCCCAGGTCGCGCAACCTTCGCGACAACGTCTCCAGCGCGATCGCGCCGAGGCGAATGCCCGCCTCGTCGCCGGGGCTCGTCACCGGTCCGCGCAACGAGCCGGTGAACTGCAAGGACTGCTGGCACAGCGCGATCGAGGGCTCCGGCGCCTCGCCGCGCAGGCGGGCGTCCGGGCCGAAGTAATCGCGGACCATGGCGGCCACCGTCCGCGCGTAATCGCTCGACGACGGATCGCCGATCCATCGCTCCACCGCGGCACCGCCGATGACCGCGTTGAGCACGTGGTACCGGCGCTCGCCGCCGGCGTGCTGGTCGAGCATGTCCTGGAGCATCGCCGGCCACGCATAGGAGGTCGAATACCCGACCACGACGAAGGACTTCTCCGATCCGTCCAGGAGCGTCCGGGCCGGCCTCGGCCCGAAGACCAGCGACTCCGGATGAAACGCCGTCCAGGCGAAGTACAACGACTGGACGGTCAGCACATCGGACGGCGCTTCGACGATCGTCATGCCGCTGTCGCCGGCTGCGACAACCACCAGTCCCGACGCGGTCTCCAGGCGCACCGGTTCGTCGCGTGCCGCCTCGGCGGAGACGAACGCCGTGTAGTCGCCGGCGATGATCCCCACGCCGAGCGTCTTGGGCGGCAGCGTGTCGCCGTGGACGACGGGCATGTACAGGCCGTCGCCGGCGAGGTATTCCCGGACGTGATCGTCTTCCAGGCGGTAGTCCTCGTCGTGGCCCGTCATGACGCTCAGGACCTGCCCGTCCGGGTGCCGCGCCTTGAACTCGCCGAAACTGATGATGCGCACCGGTCTGTGGTGCAGGCTCTCGCCGGCGTGCGGACCGGTCAGCGCGGTCATGCCCACCTGGGACCACAGACTGTTGGTGCTGCGGTCATACATGGTCAGGTTCGACCGGTAGAGCATGCCGGAGACGCCGAACTCGGTCGTGCCGCCTCCGGGCAGCCTGCGATCGATGACGGACGCCGAGTCGCACAGCGGGCAGTACGTCACGGCAATCGGCGTCTCTCCGACGGTGTCGTTGACAATCTCGTGCACGCCCATGATCGCCAGCGGATAGGCCACCGACTCGCCGTTGATGGAGACCTCGATGACCCGCCCGTCGTCGTCCGGGAAGCTCGCCTCGCCGATGTTCCACCGTTCGGGTTCGTCCAGAGCGACGATACCGTCCCGATCGACGCCGGGCGAGAACAGGTCGTCGATATCCAGCCGCGGATCGCTCAGGTCGAACTTCGTGAGCAGTCGTTGCTTGTGGGGTTCATGCCTGGCCTTGCGCTGGGCGAACGAGGGACTGGAACTCGACGAGGCCGCACAGCCACCCAGAAAAACCACCAGAACCAGGACACCGATGGCTCGCCGTCGCACTGGCATGTCACGCATGGACGATTCTCCGTTCGGGGCGCGCACCTGCCGCCGGCAAGAGAGTATTGCACGATCACACGACTCGCAACGATGTTGCCGCGGCGAAAGGCCTGTTACGGGGTCGCCTGCCAGGTACCGCGGGGGAATGTACCCACCAGGAACACGGTCCCGATTCCCATGCACAGGAAACCGATCCGGTACAGGGTCTCCGCCGAGAGGTACTCGTCCCTGCTCAGCCACGAGCTGACCTTGGTCTTCTCGCCCGCCCAGACGGTCACCGCGTCGTTGCCGCCGGAGACCGCCTTCATCTCCGCGTCCGCATAGCGCGTGCAGCCCCAGCCGGCCACGAGCAGAACCAGCCCGAGACCCAGCAACATGCGGCGAATGACGAATCGACCACTCATCATCGGATGCATCGGTCGCTTGGCGGAGCCGGTCCAGCCCCGTCCCGTTCCGCGGGACCGTCACGGATGATCGGACCCGCGCATCGGGTAAAGATGCCACCCATCGGGGCATCGATGGGTTTCCGGACCACGCCGGCCTCGCCGGAGGGCCCGACACGCGAGACCCGGAGCATGCTCTATGCTACCCGGGCAATGGCACGATACCTGTCGATTATTCCAGCGCTGCTGGCCGGGCTCGCCGCCTGTGATCGGAGCGGTTCCGAACCGGAGACATCGACCGACGGTGCCGCGGTCACGTCGCCGGGCGGACCGCCGATATTGACCTTCGCGTCGTTGTCGCACGACTTCGGGATCATGGACGAGACCGACCAGCGCTCGACCACCTTCGAGTTCACGAACACCGGCGGAAGCGAGCTGGTCATCAGCGACGTCAAGGCAACGTGCGGCTGCACCACGATCACGCTTACCAAGCGGCGCTACCAGCCGGGCGAAACCGGTCGCATCGAGGTGGGCTTCGATCCCGTCTCGCCGGGTCCGCAGGACAAGGCCATCGTCGTACTCGCCAACGTCGAGCCCGCGGTGACCCGTCTCAGAGTGCTCGCCGATGTCACGGCCTTCGTCTTCGTCGAACCGCGCATTCTCCAGCTCGGCGTACTCCAGTACGGCTACGAGCACCGCGCAAGATTGACCGTCTCGTCCGTCGATGAGAACTTCGTCGTCCAGTCCGTCACCACGACCATCCCGGGGGTGAGTGCCCGGGTCGTGCCGCCGGACGCAGCGACCGCGCCGGGACCGAAGACGATCGAGGTGACGATCCCGCCGACCGTTGCATGGGGCGGTCTGTACTTCGGTGTCCAGATCACCGTCAGCGGCCGGGTCGGCGCCGGGACCCCGACCAGGACCCACACCAGGACGGTCCGCGTCGCGGGCAGGCTCTTCGGAGTGCTCTCGGCCAGCCCGGACATGTTTCGTTTCGCCGTCGATCCCGGTGACCGCATCGAGCGGAAGATCCACCTGCGGCGCGCCGACGGCAGGCCCTTCCGTGTGCTCAGCTCCAGCGTCCGGATCCCGGCACTGCCGGACGCCACCGTCAAGGTCGAGCCGGAGAGCCTGGACACCTGGGCCGTCACGCTCTCCGCCACGGCACGCTCGGTCCCGGGACCGTGCCCGGGCGTGATCGCCATCACCACCGACGTCCGCGGTGAGGAGGTCATCGAGCTGCGGAGTCTCGGCGTCGTGCGGACGCCGCAATAGCGGCATAACCCGCGGCCTTGCCGGGTTGAATTGTACAATGCGTCGCATGACCACCCGTGGCGTCACCAGGTACGGCCTGCTCGCCGTCATGGCGATCCTGGCCAGCACCGCCGTCGCCTGGAGTTGCGCGCTCTGGGCGCCGATGACCACCAGCCGTCCGCTCTCCGAAGCGGAGGCGGCCGAGATCATGGCCCGCCGGCTGGACGCACGGCAGTTCATCCCCACGCCGGACGGAACCGAAAACTCCGGGCTCGGCTGGAAGTTCGTCTTCGTCGTCGACGCCGCGATAGTTGAGCCGCCCCGGCGGGCCCGACCCCGATCGACAACGCCGGCTACAGGCGGACCCAACGCGGGCCGGCATGCGCTCACGAGTGGATCCGGCAACGCCACGGACACGTACGTTCAGATCGTCCTGGCAGGCTGGCCTGCGACCTGTTACCAGGGCACCACCGAGATGTTCGATCAATCGCTCACGCACCACGGCCTGTTCACGCCGCCTGAACTGGCGTCGAACCTGGGCGTCAAGCCGCGGCGACTCGTGCCGCTGTATCCGCGATGGACCGGTCTCGCGGTGAACAGCGTCTTCTACGGTGCGATCTTCTGGCTCGCGATCCCCGCCCCGAAGCTGCTTCGCCGCGCCCTGCGGCGACGACGCGGCCAGTGCGCCGACTGCGGGTACGACCTCGCCCACCACGAGCACGAGACGTGTCCGGAGTGCGGCGAGGGCTGATACAGGGACAGGCGCTTACGCGGCCCGGTTGTTCTTCCGGACCGTGCTCTTGCGGTCCGTCTTCTTGCGGGTCGTCACTTCTTCGCGGCGGTCTTCCTGCGTGTCGCCGTCTTCTTCTTCGCGGTCGGGGTCCTGCGCGCGGTCCCGGCTCGCGGTGCCGTCGAAGACGATTCGGGCGCCATGGAGAACGCGTGGCACAACTGCGCCCATGCGTTGTCGACCGCCGGGTACCGTTTTCGCTGCGTCTCGAGTACCCTGATCGATCTCTCGAAGTAGCGCTCCTCGACGAGGTGCTTGCGCGCCGCACGGGTCGCGCGCACGGTGGCCTCGGTGGCCCGTTCGGCGGTCTTCATCAGCCACGGCCACTTCGATGCCTTCTCCCTGACGACCCTGCCCGCCGCCCGGCCCGCTTTCCTGGCGGGGGCGGCGATCTTCTTTGCTCGTTCGCTCTCGCGGATCGCGCCGCCGGCGCGCTTGAGCCCGTCAGCAGTCCTGCGGGCCACGGCGGGGCCGTGCTGCCGGCCGAGCTTCAGCCCGGTCCGTGCCGCGTGCCTGGCGGACGCGAGGCCCTTCTGCAACGCCGCCGCGGCCGCGTCGCGCCGAGAACCGGATTGAGTCGATTCGCTAGCCATACCGATCCTTCGTCGGCCAGCCGGGGGCGGTCCCTGAGCCCTTTTCCGCGGCCGTGGCGGTATATTCGCACGTCCCATAGTCATCGTAGGCCTGCGGCGACGTGCACGGGCGGGTCCAACGGGCACAGGAGTCTGGATGAGCGTTTTCGCCGTCGCCTTCACCGTCTACACACTGCTGATCGTTGCGGTCGGCGTGTACTCGGCACGTCACGCGCGCTCCGGCAACGAGGACTTCTTCCTGGCCGGTCGGTCACTCGGACCGTGGGTGGCGGCGCTGTCGGCGTCGGCGTCGAGCGAGTCCGGATGGGTCACCGTGGGACTCGTCGGGTGGGCGTTCCGGTCCGGCATATCCGCGTACTGGATCATCCCGGGCTGCCTCGCGGGGTTCCTGTTCAACTGGTGGGTGATCGCGCCACGGTTGCGCGTCCGTTCGGAGGCTCTCGGCGCACTGACGCTGCCGGACTTCTTCGCGATGAGTTTCCGGGAACGGCGGCCCGTGCTGCGAATCATGTCCGTGGTGGTGATCCTGGTCGCGATGCTGCTGTACGTCGCGGCCCAGTTCTCGGCGGCAGGGAAGTCCTTCGAGGTCAGCTTCACCGGTGTGAGCTACCAGGGGGGCGTGGTGATCGGCGCGGTCATCGTGCTCGTCTACACGGTGCTCGGGGGTTTTCGGGCGGCGTGCTGGACCGACTTCGTGCAGGCGCTGATCATGGTCGGCACCCTCATCGTGTTCCCCCTGTACCTGCTCGTCGCCGGCGGCGGCTACGACGCCATCGCCCGGACGATGGCCGGCGTCGACCGCGGCTACCTCGGCTTCATGCCGGTCCTGGACGATGCGGGCGGGGTGGCGGCGTTGCTGGGGTTCCTGCTCGGCTCCGGGGCGCTGGGCATCAACCTCGGCTACTCCGGCCAACCGCACGTGCTGGTCCGCTTCATGGCGCTGCGCGATCCGCGACACGCTCGACTCGGCGGGGTCATCTCCGCGGTCTGGGCGACGTTCGTGTACTGGGGCGCGGTGACGGTCGGCCTGATGGCCCGCACCATGACCGAATCCGCTGCCACGACCGACGACATTGCGTGGACATCCACCCTCGCGGCCGGGCTTGCCGATGGCGCAACCGATGCGGGCGACACCGCCCTGGTGCTGGCCGCGAACAACATGCTTCCCGGGGTCATGTCGGGAATGGTCCTGGCGGCGGTCCTCGCGGCGATCTGCTCGACCGCCGACAGCCAGCTCGTCGTCGCGGCCAGCGCAGCGGCGAACGACATCTACGCGAGGATCATCGCGCGCGGCGGTCGCCTCACCCACGGGCTGATCAACCGCATGGTGATTCTCGGGCTGGGGCTCGGCGCCGTGCTGCTGGTCATCGACGAGCGCGTCGAGGTGTACAAGTACGTGCTGGACTACGGATGGGCGATCCTGGGCGCGTCGTTCGGCCCGCAGCTCATCCTGTTGCTGCTGTGGCGGCGCGCGTCGTACGCGGGGTGCGTGGCGGGGATGGCGACCGGGTTCACGATCGCCCTCTTGTGGAAACTCCTGGACCTCCAGCAGTACCTCGCGCACGTGCAGATCTACAACTTGACCATCGCCTTCGCGGCCGCGATGGTCGTCAACGTGGCCGTGAGCCTTGCGTGGCGTCCTCGCGAAGCGACACGTCTCACGCGACCTGCGCCTTGAGCACTGCGCGGCTCGCCGCGACCGCCAGGCGCTTGAGATTCAGATGGGTCGAGGTTTCCATCGGCTGATCCGCTCGCGATCGCAGTACCATTGGGCGCGGGGGCACATCGCCCCTGAGGGCAATGAACAGATACCTGACACAATTTCACCCGGACCGCAACCCATGCCCGCCGTCTCGCTCACCCTGGCCTTGATCAGAGACGTCTTCGTCACCGACGATGCCGGTGCGCGCCTCGCCCGACGGCTCGCGGAGGCTTCGAGCGAGGGCTGTGAGCTCGCCGTCCTGCCGGAGCTGCCGCTGAACCCGTGGTCCGCGATCTCCAGGACATCGCGCGACGAGGACGCCGAGCCCCCGCCGCCGGACGGTCCGCGGTTCCGGCGGCTTGCCGACGCGGCGCGCGAGGCCGGCATCGCGGTGTTGGGCGGAGCGATCGTCCGCGACCCGCAGACGGGCCGCAGGCTCAACACGGCGTTGCTCATCGATGCCAGGGGGAAACTGGTCCATGCGTACGCGAAAGTGCACCTTCCCGAGGAGCCCGGCTTCTGGGAAACAAGCCACTACGAGGCCGGTGCGGTTCCACCGGTCCCGGTGCAGTTGCCGGGGCCGGGCCGGGGGGCGGGGGCGGGCATTGCCCTTGGAATCCAGATCTGCTCCGACATTCACCGTTGCGGCGCGCAGCTGCTGGCTGCCAGGGGCGCCGAGGCGATCATCGTGCCTCGGGCCACTGAGCCGCGGTCGTTTCCGCGCTGGCGGCTGGTGTTCCAGTCCGTGGCCCAGACCAACGCTGCGTGGGTCATCTCCGTGAACCGGCCCGACGACCCGTCGGTACCCATCGGCGGACCGACGATCGTCGTCGATCCGAGCGGAACGATCGTGCTGGAGACCGTGCAACCGTGTGCCGTCACGACGATCGACCGGGACGCGGTCGCGCGGGCCCGATCGTCCTATCCGGGTTATCTGTCAGCACGGGCGGATGTCTATGCCGATGGCTGGGCCGCGGCGGCCATGGCCGACGCGCCGACAGCGCGACCCGGTGCAATCAAACACCCCTCTGCCGCGTTGTGCGGTGAGAAAAACCCCTTTCCAGAAAGCCCAACATGACCTCCACGACAGATGTCCTCGAGCAGCGTATCGCAGCCCTTGAACAACAGATGCATCACACCCGATCCCGTGCCGGCCTGTATCGGCTCGCCGCGTTGACGCTCGGCCTGGTCCTGGTCGGGGTCGTCACGGTGGCTGCATCGATGGGGCCGGACGTGCCCGGCGTCATCCAGGCTCGCCGTTTCGAGGTCGTGGACGACGACGGGATCGTCGTGATTGCAGCGTCGGCGGGAGAAAACGGGGGAAGAATCAGCGTGTGGAACGGCGATCACCTCAACGTCGCGATGCTCGGCGCCAACGAGCACGGCGGCGACCTCGCGCTGTGGAGCACCGACGGCAACAACGTGCTCGGCGCGTTCGCCACCGCCACGGGCGGAGAGCTCTCGATCTGGAACGCCGGCGGCGTACGGTCCGTGCGTACCTATGCCGACGATGCAGGCGGCCGGTTCGAAGTGTACGACACCCGGCACCAACGACCGGTGGTCGCGGCGGCCGTGGCCGAGCACGGCGGCAGCATCACGATCGGCGGCCCCACCGGCGGGAGCGTCTGGGAGGTGCGGGCGACCGAGGCGGGGGCGTATACGGCTGTTTCAGCCCCGGACGGCCAGGTAGCTGTGAGCAGCCGGGCCACGGACGCAGGCGGCTCGCTGGTGATTCACAACGCGGCCGGCACGGTGGTGCTGGCCGCCACCGCCGATGGCACGGGGTCCGGCAGGCTGCAGGTCTCCAACGCGGCCGGGCAGCAGGGCTTCGTTGCCACGGCCGGCGACCGAGGCGGCGTCGCCGAAGTCCACGGCGATGCCGCCAGGATCGACCTCGCCAACGGTTCCGGCACACGGGTCTTTTCGGTCGAGGCCGTCAGCAACGCCGGTGCCTCGCTGTCGATCTACAACGGAGAGGGCACACGACAATTCCTCGTGGTCAGCCGCGACCAGGGTGCGGTGTTCAACCTGATGAACAACCGGGGAGAGGCGGTCCTGATCGCCGGCACCGCGGACGCGGGGCTCGGCGGGGCGCTGTCGATCACGAACGGGGCGGGCCGCCAGGTCCTCCACGCCGGGTATGACAGCATCGGCGACGGCATGCTGACCGTCTGGGATGCCTCCGGAAAGAAGATGTCCACGGTGACGCCCCGCCGTTGAGATCGACGGCGCAAACGCAACGTCCATCTTTCGGTTATCAGTTTCGATACGGCCGGCATTCGAGGTACATTGCCTTCCGGCAATGACGTCAGTAGCGGCAACAACCCATCTGCGGCTCGTGGGCGTGAACGAGGCCTCCGAGGGCTCGGCTCAACGGGCCCGGCAGGCCGTCGCCTCTGAAAACCGTGCGGCCGCGGCCAACACCGGCCTCGACCCCACGGATCCGCGCTGGGTGCTGGCGGTCCGGGCGTATTCGCAGTTGCAGGGCACGGCGCTCAGCTTCGACCGGCGTCGGCGACTCATGCGGACCGCCAACGGGCTGGGTGTCCGCTCCTTCGACGCCAACATGATCATCGCCATCGTTCAGGACCACGCCCGCCGAGGCGCGCCGCTGAGCAATGCCGCGGGGACCGTCGCCTTGCTGGAGCCACCGGCGGGCCGTCGTCGCGGCGATGGCGCCGTGATGCTGCGCTGGATCGCCGCCATCGCGTCGGCGCTGACGGCCAATGCGTTTCTCATCTGGTGGCTACTGGGTTAACGCCGGCGGCCGGCGACACACGCGAATCTCGCCGTCGTCGTCCTGCTCGGCGAACCCAAGTTCGAACAGCGCCTGCAGCGCGGCCAGTTGCTCGGCCTGCTTCTTGGAAGGCCCCCAACAGGAGGGGTACCGCGTCGCGCCCATCTCCACGCACACCTCGAAACACTTGGCGTGATCGGGCCCTTTCTCGTCGAGCACGAGATACTGCGGTTGTTGCCTGAGGACTTCCTGGGCGCTCTGCTGGAGAACCGACTTGAAGTTGTGCTGGTGACCGCTTCCGGCGGCCTGCGTGATGGTTCGTTTCATGCCCTTGACGATGAACCGCCTGGCCACGTCCAGGCCCCCGTCGACGAGAAGAGCACCGATCAGTGATTCGTAGACGGCGGCGAGAACCGATCGGGGCAGGCTCTCGCGTTCGGCAAGACCCTTGCCGAGCCGCAGCAGTTCGTCGAGCCCCAGTTCGTCAGCGATGTCGGCGCAGGTGCGGCGGCTGACCACGGACGACTTTATCTTGGTGAGGTCTCCCTCCAGGAGGTCGGTGTAGTGCTCGTAGAGGTATTCGCAGATCACCAGGCCCAGCACGGCGTCGCCGAGAAACTCCAGCCGCTCGTTGCTCTGCAGCCGGGACGGAGCGACCGATGCATGCGTCAGCGCCTGCTCCAGCAGCTCCTTGTCGGCAAAGCGGTGGCCTGACAGCCGCTCAGCCGTGCGAATCTCCTTGGGATCCATGTGGTACCGCCATCGAACGGGCCCCTGCGGGGCCGGCCTCGTCCCGGACGTGGATCCGGTGGATCTCGCGCACGGGCACCGGTTCATCGAGGCTGGGCGGGTTTTACAGTCGCGCCGACTGGCCATGGCTGGCGTGCGGAGCGGCCCAAAAACGCGTCCAGTGGAGCTCACGCGGCTCCGCTCTCACTATAGGTCTCTCTTCGGCTCTCTGGCGGGACCACATGACCGGAACCGGTCCTTGCGGAGGAGGATCCCGGCCGCGGACGTCCGGTGCAGTGGCACGGCGCCGCGATCGGGCCTACGCTATGGCTCGTTTCACCACGGGAAGCCCGTCATGCACCATCCGCGTCGGATCAGCAATATCAAGCGCATCCGCAAGCTCGGCTTCAGAGCTCGCATGAAGACCAGGCTCGGCCGCAAGATGATCAGCCGCAAGCGGCGTCTCGGCCGCAGGATCGCGGCCGCGTAAGACCGGGTCTCGTGCTACCCCGACAGCAATTCCGCCAGTGCCTCCGCAATGCCCCCGGGCGGCGTTGAGGTCACGTCGTACTCGTGATCGGCCAGTTGCCGGTAGACAGGCTCGCGGGCTTCCAGAACAGGACCCAGCTCCATGACGGGATCCGCTCCGGTGAGTGACGGCCGATCGCCTGTGTTGCAGGAGAGTCGACGCCGGAGCTCCTCGATGGTGCAGCGCATGTAGATGAGCGTCGCACTGCCGGCCGCTCGTGCCGCTTCGAGATCGCGCCGGGCCGACTCCCCCATCGGCGTGCCGCCGCCAAGGGCGATGACGTTGTCGACTGCCCGGGACGCCCCGGACGCCCCGGAGTGTCCCAGCAACGCGCCGAGCACGGTCGCCTCGGCGTCCCGCCACGCGGCTTTGCCGTGCGCTGCCCACACCGCCGTGACCGTCGGCTCGTCGAACGTCGCCAGCACGCGATCGTCAAGATCCAGGAACGGGCACTCCAGCCGCGCCGCAAGCAGTTGCCCGACGGTGGACTTGCCACAGCCCCGCAAACCCATCAGGAGGACATTCATCCGGAAAGCGGTCGGCTCAGGCCGCGCGGCGGCCACGCTCGCGATCGATGTAGTCAACGAGACGGTTGCGGTCCGAGGGGTTCAGGAATTCCGTGAACTTCAGCGCCATGCGCCGCGGGCCGGGATCGTCCTGCTCGTCGTGAACCCAGACCACGCTGGCCGACGCCTCGATCGCGGCATCGGTGCCGGGGAGTTCCAGATGAAGTGACACGATCTCGCCGGGATCGAGCGCGTCGTCGAGCTCGATCCGCACGCCGCCCTCGCTGATGTCGTACACATGGCCGTGCAGCCGCAGCGGGCAGTTCTGTACGCTCGTACTGGCAGTCACCGCGGTGTACATCGGCTGCAACCGGATCCGCTCGAACTCACGGTGTGTCTGCTGTTTGCCCGGCATCGGTGCAGGCCCCGGCCAAGGAGACGCAGTTGACTATCGGCCATCACGCCGCGTGGCTTGAAAGCGTACCGGGTGGAGGCAGCCCTCCGCAGGGGTGATGCCAAAGCTCCACAAACCGGGAATGGCGGATCAGCCCCTTGGCCGGCGGGCCATCAACTGGATGCTGATGCCCTCGATCTCGACCCCGGCCATCCGGGCGATCTCGGCGATGACCGCCTTCGGAAGCCCCTGGGTGAGCTTTTTGCCGAGTTCCTCCGGGACGTCCTGGATCGTTCCGTCCTCGCGGAACCACAGGTGCAGGTGCCGGCTGACGTCGGCGTCGAACCGGCAGCACCCGTTGGAAGGCAGTCTCCGGGCCAGGCCCGTCCTGCAGAAGGTATCGAGCGTGTTGTAGACCGTGGCACGGCTGAGGCGAGTCGTGGTGGGCTTCACCATCCGGTAGAGCTCTTCGGCCGTCGGGTGGCTGTCGGTGGCCACCAATGCCTCGTAGAGCGCCCGACGTTGCGTCGTGCAACGGATCTTGTTTCCGGCAAAGAGCTCGGACGTGCTCGGCATCACAAGGACCCTCACTGGACGAACCGACGTTCCGACCTCAGAATCGTCTACGGCATTATTCACCGTGACTCGTGACCGGACCACCCGCCCCTGCGGGCCGACAGACGGGACCCCCATGGCCATCAAGATCATTCGTGGCACCCTCGACGCGCCGATCGACCCACTCCGCAGCCGTACCACCGCGATCATAGGATTCGGCAACCAGGGCGCCGCCCACGCCATGAATCTCCGCGACTCCGGTCTCGACGTCATCGTTGCCAACCGGCGCGACTCGCCCAACGGCCGCCGCGCCGTCGAATACGGCTTCGAGCCGCTGGAGATCTCCGACGCGGTCGGTCGGGCCGACCTCGTGGTGTTGAGTCTTCCCGACGAAGTCCAGCCCGAGGTCTACGAGCGCCGGATCGCCCCTCACCTTCGGCCCGGCGCCGTCATCGGCTTTCTTACCGGCTTCAACATTCGCTACGACTTCATCACGCCGGCCGCCGGGGTCGGGGTGGTCATGGTCGCGCCCAAGGGCCCCGGGGCGACGCTCCGCCGCCTCTACACGGAGGGCCGGGGTCTCCCGTGCCTCTTTGCCGTTGCCCAGGACGTCCCCGGCGCCGAGGCCGCCGACGGTGCGTTGGCGCGCGGCCTGGCGTGGGCGAACGGAATCGGCTGCGCCCGGGCGGCGATCGTGCCGACGAGCTTCGCCGACGAAACCGAGACGGACCTCTTCGGCGAACAGGCGGTACTCTGCGGCGGACTCAGCGCCCTGGTTCGCGCCGCCTTCGAGACGCTGTGTGATGCAGGCTATCCGCCGGAGCTGGCGTACCTTGAATGCTGCCACGAGGTCAAGCAGGTCGCCGACCTGGTGTACGAGCACGGGCTCGCCGGAATGTACGAGGCGATCAGCACGACCGCCGAGTTCGGAGCCTATCGGGCCGGCCCGGCACTGATCGACGATGGCGTCCGTACGCGAATGGCCGACCTGCTGAGCGAGATACGTGACGGCACGTTTGCCAGGGCGCTGCGGGCCGACCACGAGAAAGGATCACCCTGGTTCGAGCAGCAGCGGGCCGCAGCGCGCCGTCATCCGCTGGAGCAGGCCGGTCTCTTCGTGCGGTCGCTCATGCCGTGGCTGGCCGGAAACGGTGACCGGCGATGACCCTCTGGCAGGCGTTGATCCTGGGTCTCGTCGAGGGGATCACCGAGTACCTCCCCATCAGCTCGACCGGCCACCTCGTGCTGGCGTCGGCGCTGCTGGGGCTCGGCGATGCCGGCACACCCAAGCAGGCGATCGACGGATTCAACATCGTCATCCAGGGCGGCGCGATCCTGGCGGTGCTGGGCCTGTACCGCGCCCGCGTCATCCGGATGATCGCCGGGCTCGTCGGACGGGACGCGGCCGGCCGGAAACTGTTTTTCAATATCGTCGTGGCGTTCGTCCCGGCCGCGATCCTGGGGCCGTTGCTCAACGACGCCATCGAGGCACGTCTGTTTCACCCGGTCCCGGTGATCGCTGCCCTGGCCCTGGGAGGCGCGTGCATGATCGCGCTGGGACCGTGGCAGCGCCGGTTCTTTCACGATGCTGCCGGAGACCGCGGCGCTGAACACGCCTACCTCGACATCGAACGGCTCTCGTGGCGGCTGGCGTTCGTGATCGGTCTGTTCCAGTGCCTGGCGATGTGGCCCGGCATGAGCCGTTCGATGGTGACCATCGTCGCCGGGATGCTCGTCGGCATGCGCGCGCGGCACGCCGCCGAGTTCAGCTTCCTGCTGGGGCTGCCGACGCTCGGCGGCGCGTGCGCATTCCGGCTCGCGAAGAGCATGGCGTCGGGCGAGCAGGGCATCGTCGACGCCATCGGCTGGCTGCCGTTGGTCGTGGGCCTCGCCACGGCGACCGTCTCGGCGGCACTGGCGATCAGGTGGCTCGTCGCATGGCTGAACCGTCACGGGCTGGCCGTGTTCGGCTGGTACCGGATTGCACTCGCCGTCGTGTTCGCCGTCCTGGTCCTGGCCGGTGTGATCGGCGACTTGCAGTGACCGTTCCGCTCAGCAGTCGATTTCCATGGCCACCATGTCGCTGTAGCTGGGGCCGACCGGCTCGCCCATCGTGAGCCGGAAGATCTCGCGAAGGTGCTTGATCGTCTCGTGGCACGACCGCGTGTCGTGGTCCTTGTCCACGATCGCCTCGAACTCGAGAAAGTTGCCGATGACCTCGACCTCGTCGAGATGGATCCGCACGTTGTCGAGCATCCACAGTTCGCGACGCTTGACGACCCGCACCCACTCCTTGAGGCTCGCCGTCCCCCAGCGACGCCGCGCCTGGGCGTCGGAGAGGATGGCGTAGTCGCACATCCGCGGTCGCACGATGTCGCGGCGGTGGTAGAAGATCCACTCCGTCGGCTCACCGGGCGCCTCGCGCCGCTTGAGCCGCCCGTCGGCGAGCCGGAAGTAGGTATCGGTCTGATGCATGACACCCATCCGCGTCGCCCCCAGCACCTTGCACTGCCGCCGGGCCACCGGGAGATCGCGAAGTTCGGCCTTGAACTCGATGTTGTGCATCGTCTCGGCCAGATCGGCTGTTTTCGGGAGCGATCCCGCGACTTTCACCGGGATTGGCTTGATACGGGATCGCCCGGTGCCCAACCCAGACGGCTGAAGCAACGATAAAGACGGTGAAGCGTCGCTGCCTCGCGATCATCAAGCCAGCGATCGTCGGTGAAGTCGAGAAGGACCTGTGCGAACGCGCGCGCGTGCAGGCTCCGAATCTGTTCGATCTCGAGACCCAGTTCCTCCTGCTTGCGAGCCAGGTACTCCACCTCATCGTCCGTGATGACCAGATCGGCAAGAACGGATTTCATCGCCTCCCAGTACTGGCGGCGAGTGCGCCGCGCCAGCGAGGGAGAGGTCCCAGGGTCCTTTGCCTCGGGGTCCTCTTCCTCGTGCACCGACGGCATTTCGCCACGTGACTTCATGCGGGTGGCGGACTTCACCGGCGGCGCGGTCGCGGCATCGAACGGCGGATCTCCGAAACTCTCGAAGAACTTGTAGCTCTTGCGCGCGGCAAGATCACCGAACGTCCGCAGATTTTGTTGCCGCATTGCGTCCAGGTAGATCGGCCACAGCCTCGCCGCAGCCAGCGCGTCTGATGATGCCAGGTGCGCGACCTCCTGGTCGATGCCGAGGTCTCGGCACGCATCGTCACGGACGACGACCGGGACGGCGTCGCCGACCGCGCGATCACCTTCGCCTACGTACAAAACCCCACCGGGTTCGAATTTTGGAACGGGGGCGTGCTCGTGGCCTCCGTCCCGGACCTGCTGTTTCTCAAGGACACAGACGGCGACGACGTCGCGGACGTCCGAATCCGGATCATGGGTGGCCTGGGCTCGGCCGACACCCACCATTCGGCCAACAACTTCGTATACGGACCCGACGGCTTCCTCTACTACCAGCGTGGGATCTTCAACGTCTCGAACGTCGAGTCGCCCTGGGCTACGAACCAGGAGTCCGGGGTGTCCGGCATGTATCGGTTCAACCCGCGCACGTTCGAGTTCAGCTTCCATGCCCCCAACCCGCCCAACCCCCATGGCATCAGCTTCGACTACTGGGGCTATCACTACGCGACAGACGCCACCGGCGGCGCGGCCGTTCCCAGGTCGAGGGCCTCCCAGAGCTCCACGAGGCTATGATCTCGACACGTCGGTCCCGGTTGCAAGCGATGCGGGACGCAGGCAGGAGGATCCGCTGTCGGGCGAACGACCGTCGGGCAAAGCGCAGGCCGCCGCGGCAGGGCGACGGCTGGCCGGGATCGTGCTGGCCGGCGGCCGGTCGAACCGTATGGGCGTGGACAAGGCCTCGCTGGTCTTCGGCGGGCGTACGCTGCTGCAACGCACGGTGGACGCGCTCGCCGAGGTGGTCGATGAGATCGTCGTTGTGCGCTCGCCCGGCCAGGAGCTCCCGGAGCTGCTCTCGCCGCTGCCGGTGCGAGTGGTGCAGGACGCGGTGGAGGGCGAGGGTCCGCTGGTCGGCATCGCCGCCGGACTGCGTGGCGCCACCGCGCCGGTCTCGCTGGTCGTCGCCTGTGACATGCCGTTCCTCCAGCCGGTGCTGCTGCGGCTGCTGGCGGAGCGCGCGGCGGCCGGCCGGCGCTTCGTCGTCCCCGTGGACGCCGAAGGCCCCCAGCCGCTGTGCAGCGCCTTCCGTCGCGAGGCGCTGAAGGTGGTACAGGAGCACATCGACGCCGGCGACCGCAAGATCATGTCGGTGGCCGGCGATCTCGACGTCGACCGTGTCTCTCCGCACGAGTGGGCGGCCGCCGATCCGGGGGGACGCTCGTTCGAGAACGTCAACACGCTGGAAGAATTCGAGGCCGCCGTGAAGCGTGAGCGGGAACGCGCGCGTCTCCGCGCCCGGACCGAATAGCTAGCTTCAACACCCTGCTGCGCCGCTTCGAACGACGGTCGATGCCCGATCGGCCGTCTTACCGACCGAGTTCGTGACCCTGGGCCATTGGCCGCGACGCGGTCGAGCCGCAACATGGTTCGCGTGGGCATGGTGAAGCTCGGGCAGCGGAGGGCACTGGGCCCGTGGAGACTGCGGCGATTCGCCTGGAGCGACTGACCAAGGACTACGGGTCCGTCCGCGCGCTGACGGATGTGGACCTGACCGTGGAGCGCGGTCAACTCTTCGGTTTCCTCGGCCCCAACGGCGCTGGCAAGACCACCACCATTCGCGTCCTGCTCGACTTGATCCGGCCCACGGCCGGACGCGCCGAGGTGCTGGGCTTCGATGCGCAGCGCGATACGATCGAGGTGCGCCGGCGCATTGGCTACCTGCCGGGCGACCCGCGCATGTACGAGGGCATGAGCGCGCTCGACTACTTCGGGCTCGTGGCCTCGCTGCGCGACGGACGGGTCGACATGGCGTACCGTGACCGGCTGGTCGAGGCGCTTCAACTCGACCCCACGCGCCGCATCGGGGTGCTCTCTCGAGGCAACCGCCAGAAGGTGGGCATCGTACAGGCGCGGATGTCGCGGCCGGGGCTGCTGGTCCTCGACGGGCCAACGAGCGGGCTGGACCCGCTGATGCAAGAGGTCGTCGAAGGGCTGCTACGCGAGGTGGTGGCGGACGGACGGACCGTCTTCTTCTCCTCGCATGACCTCGCGGAGGTGGAGCAGGTCTGCCACCGCGTGGCGATGCTGCG
>JADFOJ010000094.1 GCA_022562915.1 Planctomycetota bacterium
GGGGTCCCGCGGCTCCTGGCGGCGATGGTCTCCAGGGCAGTTCGGGGAACATTCCGGAGTTCCAGCAGGCTCGCGGCCCGCTCGAGGATCTCGACGAGGTCATCGCGTGTGTAGAACTGCAGGTGATGTGAGATCCCGAAGCGGTTGCGCAGTGCCCCGGAGAGCAGCCCGGCCCGGGTCGTCGCCCCGATCAGTGTGAACGGCTCCAGGTGAATGGTGACGATCTTGGCGTGGCGGCCGGAATCGACGGTGACGTCGATCCGGAAATCCTCCATGGCCGGGTAGATGTACTCCTCCACGACCGGCGGCAGGCGGTGGATCTCGTCGATGAACAGCACGTCGTGCCGCTTCAGGCGGGTGAGGGTTCCGATCAGGTCGCCGGCCCTGGTGAGTGCAGGCCCCGATGACACGTACGCCCGCGTGCCCAGCGCGCCGGCGATCAGGTGCGCCATGGTGGTCTTGCCCAGTCCCGGCGGCCCGTGCAGCAGAACGTGCTCCATCGGTTCGTCACGGTGGCGGACGGCCTGGAGGGTGATGGAGAGCTTTTCGACCAGGGCGCGCTGTCCGATGTACTCGTCGAAGTTGCGCGGCCGCAGGGGGGACCGCCCGACGGTGGCGGTGCCCGCGGACGTGGAGCCGTCGACGTTGCTCTCGATGTCAACCGCCTGCGATTTGGCATCGACGATGCGCTTTTTTGCCATCGCTCACGAACCTTCCGGAAAGAGGTGTGCTTCAGAAATCATCGGTCAGAAGTCCTCGAGAGGTCCACCCGTGGAACGACGCGCTCGGCCTCGCTGCCCAGCTCGAAGTACTCGCCGCCTTCGAAGCCGAACGCCCTCGCAATGAGGTTCGTGGGCACGGTCCGGCAGAGCCGGCTCATCTCCCGGATGTTCGCATTATAGAAGCGGCGGGCCGCGAGCGCCTCGCGGCGTTTCTTCTCGGCGAGCCACGCGAGGTAGCCGAAGGCGCCGACGAGCGCGATCCCGGCGGCGATCAGCAGTATCTGCAGCGCGCTCACGAGCTATTGCATCAGGGCGTGCAGACGGGCGATCCGTTCGTGCAGCGGCGGGTGCGTGCGGAAGACGCTGGACGCCTCGTGGCCCTTGCCCTTCGCGGCGTTGCGGAGCGGGTTGACGACGTACAGGTGTGCCGTGGCGCGGTTGGCGCCGCGCAGCGGCGTCGTGGAGGCGCCGAGCTTCTCCAGGGCGCCGATGAGCCC
The DNA here is from genome assembly GCA_022562915.1 of Planctomycetota bacterium. Classification (GTDB taxonomy): domain Bacteria; phylum Planctomycetota; class Phycisphaerae; order Phycisphaerales; family SM1A02; genus JADFOJ01. Next base: position 1,220 of record JADFOJ010000094.1, read on the forward strand.
CTGCGGGTAGCGCGTCAGCTCCACGGCACCCGCGTCGGCGAGGTACTCGCGTTGACGGCTCACGGCGAATCGAATGAGCATCGCCAGGGCCGGTGCGAGGATCGCCAGCAGTACGGCAATCACCATGACGACCAGGATCACGATCCCGGACCCCCTGTCACCGCCGCGGGCGCTGCGGCGCCCGGTGCCGTGCCAGCTGCCGTACCACATGACGCGCCAGAACGCATCGCAGGCGAAGACGATCAGCCCGACCATCGTCGCCATGAGCATGGCGAAGCGGATGTCGTAGTTGCGGATGTGGCTCAGCTCGTGGGCCATCACGCCGGCGAGCTCATCGCGGCTGAGCCGGTGGCGCAGCCCCGTCGTGATCGCGACCGCGCCGTGGGCCGGATCGCGGCCCGTGGCGAAGGCGTTGACGGCGTCGTCCTGGATGAGAAAGACCTTCGGCATCGGGATGCCCGCCGCGATGGCGAGCTCTTCCACGACGTTGAACAGTTGCGGATCGTGGGCCTTGTCGATCGGCCGCGCCCCGGACATCCGCAGGATCGCCTGCGAGCCGCCGTAGAAACTCCACAGGCAGGCGATCACGGCGATGACCGCGGCGACCGCCGCGCCCAGCACCAATGCCGGCACCAGCGCCTCGGCGCCGCCGCCGTACACCGTGATCGCCGCCGCGAGCGCGGCCCCGAGCACGACCACGAGCAGGCCCATGCCGACCATGAGCACCACGCTCTTGCGCTTGTTGCGCCGGATCAGGTCCAGGAACGTGACGTTCGCAGGCAACCCCCGCACCGGCGCGAGTTCCGAATGAACGACCGACGATGTTGACCCGGTGTCTGCCAAGCGACCTCCTCCTGGTGCGTCCGTGAGTCCTTCTCAGAAGCTCACTTTCGGCGCCTCGCGCTGCGCGTCGTCGTCCAGCTCGAAGAAGTCCATCTCCCCGAAGTTGAACATGCCGGCGATCACGTTGTTCGGGAAGACGGCGATCGCCTGGTTGTACTGTGCGGCCGTGTTATTGTAGTGCTGCCGGGAGAAGCCGATCTTGTTCTCCGTGCTGGTGAGCTCCTCCTGGAGCTGCATGAAGTTCTGGTTCGCCTTCAGGTCGGGATAGCTCTCCGACAGCGCGAACAACTGGCGCAGTGTGCCGGTGAGCATGTTCTCCGCCTGGGCCTGCTGCTGGACCCCGGAGGCGTCGATCGCAGTCTGGCGGGCCTTGATGACGCTTTCGAGCGTCTCCTTCTCGTGGGTGGCGTAGCCCTTGACCGTCTCGACCAGGTTCGGGATGAGGTTGTAGCGCCGCTTGAGCTGGACGTCGATGTCCGACCACGCGCCGTTGGCGGTGATCCGTCGCCGCGTGAGCCTGTTGAAGATCGAGATGACCCAGATCGCCAGGACAACGACGATGCCGAGAATCACGAGCATGGGAATCATGAGCGGTTGCTCCTCTGTAGGGGGCGCGGACCGACTGCGCCGACAGTAGCATCGTTGTCTTGTTGGCCAATGGCAAGCCGGGTTGCGTTGCGTGTCCGGGAAGGACCTCCCGGCGACATGTCAGGCGAGCAGTTCCAGGATGCTCGACCGGGCGGGCAGCATGATGCTGATCGCTCTCAAGGATGCCTGCTGCAGCACCAGCGACCGGTTCAGCGAGGCGATCTCCTGGGCGAAGTCCGTGTCCCGGATCAGGGAGTTCGCCGCGGCGAGGTTCTGCATGCCGGTCTGGACATTGGCGAGCGACGACCCCACCGCGTGCTTCTGGAACGATCCGATCGCGGCCCGCGCCGTGGCAACGTCGGTGATCGCGTTGCGAATGACCTGTTGGGCGATCGAGACGTCGCCGTTGGCGAGGTTCAGCGACCCGCCCGACCGAAGGTCCGCCAGCGTATAGGAGGTCCCGTCGACGACCGTGGCGCCCAGGCCGCCGGCGTTGGAATCGGGAAGGTCCACGCTGGAGCCGCCTGCGGTGATCGTGGTGGTGCCGTCCAGCAGCGACTCGCCGCCGAACGACGTGGTTCCGGCGATGAAATCCACGGTGGAGAGGATCGAGTCGATCTGGCCCTGGATGGCCTGCCGCTCCTCGGGCGACATCCCGGCACTGTTCGCGGCGGCGACGGCGAGTCCGTTGGCCTCGATCAGCAGCTCCGAGGTCACCGACAGGGCACCCTCGGCCACGGCCGCGACGTGGTCGCCGCGCAGCAGCGACCGGGCTTCGGCTTCGAGGACCGACAGCGCCGCGCGGAGGTTCTCCGACGTGATCAGCCCCGCCGGGTCGTCCGAAGCGCGATTGATCCTCTGACCGGTGGCGAGACGCTCCAGTGACCGGGCGATCGCCGTTGAGTGGGTGCTCAGGATCCGCTGGGCGGTGGTCAGTGAGCTTCCGCCAATGATGCCCGTCATGGTGTTGTCCCCGGCAGTGTGTCCGCGCGCAGCGCAAGAACGTCCTGCTGAAGCATCCCATTCGCCGCCGCGCCGGGCAACGAGACACTCTCCCCGGCGCGGTGGCGCCGCCGCGCAGATGACAGACCTTCACGGTCGGCCCCGGACCGGCGGCTTATCGGATGATCACCGCGGCTCGTCGCGCGCCGTTATCCGTCGAAGCGGCGAAGCAGTGCCGCCAGCCGCCGGCCGCTCACCGGAAGTACCCGGTTCACCGGCGGCCGCAGCACGACCTCCCAGTCGCGGCCGGTGCTCTTGCGCCGAATCTCGTGAACCCGGCGCAGGTTCACCGCCCACTTGTCGTGGATGCGGTGGAAGTGACAATGCTCGACCGCCGCGACGACCTCACCGAGTGACCGGACGTCACGGAGCGTCCGCCGCCCGCGCCGCCGGACGATGGTCTCGTCACCATCGGCCTCCAGGTAGTAGAGAACGTCGGGCTCGACGGCGAGCCGACGGAAATCCCGCAGGTGCAGGAGTACGCGGTCCAGCGGTGAAGCGGATGCTTTCATTCGGGCTATTCTGCACGAACACCCCGGCGCGCGTCAATGGGCGTTGACCGCATCCTCGCCGAAGGAACAGGCGCTGCATCCCTGGGCACAGGTGCTGCATCCAGGGAACAGGCGCTACATCCAGGGAACAGGCGGCGCAATGCGCCGCGCAGCACCGTCACACCTGGGTCGTGACGTATTCGAGGATCTTCACGACCTGCTGCGGGGTCGAGGCGACGGCGAGCGCCGCGGCATCGACCTCCTTCAGTGCGTGGCGGTGCTCGGAACCGTGCAGCGTGATGATCGGCTTGTTCAGCGCCGCGGCGTAGCCCGCGTCGAAGGCGGCGTTCCATTGCTTGTACGTGTCACCGAAGCGGACGACGACCACGTCCGCCCGCTCGATGAGCCGGCGCGTGCGTATCGCGTTGATCTTGGCGCTCTTGTGGTCCTTCCAGAACGGCTGGTCCTCGGCGCCGAGATCGTCTCCGGCGTTGTCGCTCGCGTCGTGGTCGGTGACGGGGCCGCAGAGCGTGACCGGCAGGCCGGCGTCGCGGACGCCGTCGGCGATCTGCGTGCGCCACTGCGAGTGAATCTCACCGGCGAGGTAGACGGTCCAGTTCATGCCGCGGGATGATAGCGTGCTGCTACGCGGATTTTGCGAAACCCTGCGGTCGCTGAATATACGCCTCCGCGGCGGTGGCGGTCATCGCCGCGGCGAAGTAATTCCCCTGGGCAGCGTCGCACTCGAGTGCCTGGAGTTGGGCGACCTGGCCGCCGGTCTCCACGCCTTCACTGACCACCGACATCTTGAGCGTGTGCGCCAGTGTGATGATGGCGTGGATCACCGCGGCGTACTCGCGGTTCTCGTCGGTATTCAGAATGAAGGTACGGTCGATCTTCAGGACGTCGATCGGAAAGTGGTGCAGGCAGCTCAGCGACGAGTAGCCGGTGCCGAAGTCGTCCATGCACAAGTGAACGCCGAGGCCCTTGAGCTCCTCCAGCAGGCCGGTCATGCGCTCGGGCGACTTCATGAGGGTGCTCTCGGTGACCTCCAGCTTCAGTGTGGAAGCATCGACGCCGGTGTCCCGGATGATCCGGCTGACGGTCTCGACGATGTCGGAATGCGTGAGCTGTCGCCGGGACAGGTTGATGTTCATCTCCAGGGGCGGATCCTGCGGATAGCGATCGTGCCACAGCTTGATCTGGCTGGCCGCCTCCGCCAGCACCCATGTGCCCATGGGCACGATGAGGCCGATCTCCTCCGCGAGGCCGATGAACTCGAGGGGCGGCACGTCGCCGCGTTCGGGGTGCTCCCATCGGATCAGCGCTTCGAATCCGGTGAGGCGTCCCGTGGACAACTCGACGATCGGTTGGTAGTCGAGCCTGAACTGCTCCTTGCCCACGGCGCGGCGCAGCTCTTCTTCGAGGTTGAGTTGATCGACCGCGTCCTGGTGCATGCGCTCGTCGAAGACGACGTGACGGGCCTTGCCCGTGTTCTTGGCATGGTACATGGCGGTGTCGGCATCCCGCAGGATGTCTTCCGCCCGGTCGTATTCTCCGGCGGAGGTGACGATGCCGATCGATGCCGTGGAAATGACATCGTGGCCGCCGATCGCATGTGGTGCCGACAGCGCCACCTGGAGTCGCTCGGCCACCGCGGTCGCGTCGCTGAGGTCGCGGATCCCGTCGAGCACGATCACGAACTCGTCGCCACCGAGCCGTGCCGGCAGGTGGCCTTCCTGGAACCGTGTCGCGCGGTCGTTCCTGCGCAGGTTGGCGGTGAGCCGCTGGGCGATGCTGATCAGCAGCAGGTCACCTACCTCGTGGCCCAGCGAGTCGTTGATGATCTTGAACCTGTCGAAGTCCAGGAACAGGACCGCGAACTTGTAGCCCGGCTCCTGCTTGGATCGTTGGATCGCGTCGGTGAGGCGCTCCGTGAGGAGGGCCCGGTTCGGCAGTGTCGTCAGCTTGTCGTGCAGCGCCGCTGAGCGAAGTTCGTCTTCCGCCGTCTTGCGCTCGGTGACGTCCAGCGCGACAACGGCCCGGGCCACGAGGCTCCCGTCGTCGCTGAACACGGGCACCGAGCGGATCCATACGTGGTGGACCGATCCATCCTCGTGAACGACGCGGTACTCGTGATCGCGGCTGTCCCGGTGGGGACCCGCGCCGCGCCCGCCCTGCTCCGCCAGGACGGTCTGCCGGTCGTCCGGATGAAGTGACTCGATCCATGAGGCCGGATCGGCGTAGAGGCTGTCGCAGGAATGCCCGACGATCGCCACGTAGGCGGGGCTTACGTAGTACAGTTCGCGCTCGTCCGGCGAGACGAGCCAGAACGCCTCGTCGATGTGCGACGCCATCAGTTGGAGGTGCTGCTCGCTCCTGGTGAGGCCCTGCGTGCCCCGCTTGAGCTGGTCGATTTCAGCTTCCAGTGTGCAGTTCGACAGGGTCACCTCCCGAAGCTGCTCTTGAAGCCGGCTTTGCGAGGCGTGCTCCATAGATGCTGGATACCTTCCTGCCCGAGCGGCCGATGCGACGGCGGGTTCCGGTAAGACGGGGCGCGCCGGACCCCACAACCACCGATCATCCCATCGCGCGGCCCCGTCTATCTTCGACCAACAGTCCGGAGGACTTGACGCAGCAGGTCGCCGTCATCAGCCGAACAGGCCCGACAGGACGCTGATCATCGACGTCTTCAGCCCGACGAGCGACAAGACGGGTATCGCCCGGTCCTGAATGATCGTGCGCGACTGTGCATGGTCATCTGGAGCAGGCGAGCAGGCTCCCCGATCGCCTGCTCTACTGCTCTACTGCTCTACTGTTCTACTGTTCTACTGCTCTTAGCCCGCCTTGGGGCTATGGGTTGAGCGCCATCGTGTACTCGATGCGGTCGTGGTTGCGCAGCGTCCAGCGAATCATGGCCTGTTCGCCGTTGTCGTTGTCGAACTCGATGGCCCGTGCCGTGAGGATATCCAACCGCACCTGGTCGTGACCGCTGAGCAGCATGTTGCTCATGATGCGGTCCTTCTTGCCGAGGACCCTGATTCGCACGGCAACGCCGCTGTTGTTGACCAGGTCGATGGCGTCGGTCTTCTGGTGCAGATCGATGCGGGCGCTGCCGTAGCCGGCAAGAACGAGATCGCTCTTGATCGTGGTTCCACTGGAGCAGCCGGCCAGCAGCGCCGCGGCGACCGCCAGCGCGACCTGGAGCGTCCGAAAAACGATCGTGTTCATGGGTCTCTCTCCTGTCGTGCGAGCCTCTGGTTGACCGGCGGACCGCTGTTTTTCTTCGACCAACCGCGCAGGCGACTTGACGCTCGGTTATTGAGGCAGACCGAGCGAACTACGGCAGCGAATCAACCGACACGTGCAATATGCACGTCGCCCACCCCGGAGGGCGATAACTCACCACGTTCCGAAAGGAGTCGAACATGCTCCGTCGCCTGCTTCTGGTTGGTCTGGGGTTCGTGGCGTGTGCCGGTCTCGGTGGCTGTGCCGCGCACGCTCAGCACGGCCCGCACGTGACCGGGAATTCCGCCAGGAATTCCGACACGCCCGTGGTCGACGTCAAGGCCCGGTACCGAAAATATGACCAGGCCAAGGGCAACAACAGGCCCGACCGCTGATCCATGTCGCGGCTGCTGGCCAGGATCATGCTCGCCGTCTTCATGCTGCCGGTAGCGGCGTTGGTCTGGATCGTCGCATTCATGGTTCTGTACGAAGACGTGCTTCGCAGACGCGAAGAACAGTGCTTCCTCGTCAGCGGCCTCGTCACCGCCGCCTTCGTCGGTGGCTACTGGGTGCTGCTGTGGCGACGGTCGGTCCGATGGAACGCGCCGCGCGTGGTCGGCTCCGTCGGGCTCGCGCTCGGGGCCGTGGTCCTCGGCGGGCTGGTTGCGTGGCCGATGGACCGTCTCGAGAGCGGATTCGGGTCGCTTCTCTTCGGGCCCGCGACGACCTTCGCCTGGCTGGTCGGGACGGTCTTCCTGTGGCGCGAGACCCCAGGGGAACGGGCAAGCCGCCTGGACGCGCGGTCGGGCACGTCGCTGGTCTGCCCGGCGTGCGGGTACAACCTCACCGGCCTCGACCAGGCCACCTGTCCGGAGTGCGGCGTCAGCTACACGATCGACGAGTTGCTCGCCTCCCAGCCGGGCCGCGAAGACTCCGAGATCGAACGGGCCGCCGCCGCCTGAGACGCGTCGCGACGCCCGCGACCAGCAGCAGCGTCAGCGAGCCCGGTGCCGGGACCGCGAGGTACTGGTAGTCCGAGCCGAACTCCACGATGCTGCTGCCGGCGATCTGCAGCAGTTGCGACTGCGACAGCACCGCGCTGAGCGTGAGCCGGTACTCGATCGAGTTGCTCACGGCCCGCTGGCTCCCCGGCACGTTGATGATCGGCGGTGCGGCGGCGATACCGCCGAACGGCCCGCCGACGTTGGGGTCGGCGGTGCCGTCGAACGAAAACGTGTCACCGCCGCCCTGGCCCATGCTCGTGCTGATGACCTGGCTGAACGACTCCAGCAGATCGCCGCCGCCGTCGTTGGTCCAGAGCCACTGGTCGGCCACACTGTCACCGGGACCGAGACCCGCCCAGGCGCCGAGACCGATGCTGGCAGCCCCGATGACCGCGCTGTTGCCGCTGACGATCGAGATGCCGTCGCCGAGGTTGAACCCAAGTGAGACAAGCAGGGAGTCGCTCACCTCGGCGCCGCCGGGGACCCCCGTACTGGTATTGGTCACCACGATCGTGAGCGTCAGCCCGTCCACACTGAAGGACGCCGACGCCGCGAGGCCGTTGAGCGGGTTCGTGTTGGTGCCGCCTGCATCGGCACCGTAGTGCACGATGATGCCGGCCGGGCATGCAAGCGCGGGCACGAGGATCGCGGCCGCGACAACGGCACGCCGATACAGTGGAGGCGTCATTCTCTCTCTCCGGCTGGTCTCTCGTCTCGTCCGGCCGGCATTCAACCCGGCCACACGACAGTATGACACGGATTCCCTGCGCAGGGAAGGGCCGTTTTGAGGAAATCCGGCGTTTTCAGGGCGTGTTGCCGTGCTCTGTCGCCGAGGCGAGCTGGAAACGGCGCATGAAGCGCCGGTCGATGCGGTCCTTGAGGGTCATGACCCAGGCCCCCTGGAACGACCGGCCCCACTTCGCCCCGATCGCCATGCCGTCGCCGACGTTGAGCAGTGTCAGGAAGTCGTGCTGGGGCCGGTAGCGCTGCAGGGGCTGTCCCGCCAGGGCGGCCCGCAGGTTCCGGGTGATCAACGGGCCCTGGCGGACGGCGTACACACCGGCCTTCGGTGTCAGGGGATAGTCGATCAGCGTGGCGCAATCGCCACAGGCGAAGATGTCGTCATGCCGTTGGGCCTGCAGCGTCGAGCGGACGCGCAGAAAGCCGCGATCGTCGGTCGCGAGCCCGGACTCCGTGAACACCGAATGGCCCACGGCTCCCGTCACCCAGACCAGCGCGTCGCAGGCGAGGCGAGTGCCGTCGGTGAGAACGACCGCGCCGGCCTCGGCGGCTGTGACCTTGCGTTCACAGAGTATCTCGATGCCGCGCGCGGCGGCGAGGCGAGTGATGCGACGAATCAGCGACGGCGGGTAGTGGCGCATGACCCGCGGTGCGCCGTCCAGCAGTCGGACGTCGATGCGGCGACCCGTCTCGGCGGCGAGCCGGTACTGGATCGTGAACGCCAGCTCGACACCGCCCGCACCCGCACCGACCACGATCACGCGGAACGGCGTCCCGTTGCCGTGCGCGCGTGCCCGCTCGATGAGTTCGTCGAACTGCTGAACGAACCGGCCGATCGGGCGTGTCGGCAACCCGTGCTCGCGGACGCCCGGCAGGTCGAGGTGCGCGACCGTGGAGCCGATGTTGAAGGAGGTGAGGTCGTAGCCGATCGAGTCCCCGCCCTCCAGGAGAATGCGGCGCCGGGCGGCGTCAATGCCGACCGCCCGCGTCTCGACGACGCGCACGCCGACCCGGTGCGCCAGCGAGCGGACGTCGATATGAAGGTCCCGGGCGCGGTACCGGCCCTCCACGAATCCCGGCACCATGCCCGAATAGACGGCGGTCGCCGTGTCGACCACCAGCGTGACCCGGGTGTTCGGCGGCGGGTCCACCGCGAACCCCTCCAGGATGTGGATGTGGGCGTGTCCGGCACCGACCAGGACCAGCTCGCGTGGCGGGTTCGCATGGGTCACGGGAGCGTGTAGCATACCGTCCATGGACGCTCAATCCGACCAGGACAAACGCGTCAGGATCGAGGCGCTCTACGACCGGGCGAGGGCATCCTTTGCCGGAATCCCCGAGCTCACGGTGGACGAGCTTCGGGCGTTGCAGGCGCAGGAGAACGTCCAGCTCGTCGACGTGCGGACACCCGATGAACAGGTGGTGTCGATGATCCCCGGTGCGATCACGGCTCATGAATTCGAGGCCAACCGCAAGTCGTACGAGGGGACGACCGTCGTCGCCTATTGCACGATCGGTGGGCGGAGCGGGGTGTACACCGGACGGCTCGTCGCCGAGGGGGTGAACGCCTTCAACCTCAAGGGCGCGATCCTCGCGTGGACGCACGGCGGCGGTGAGCTCGTCGATACCGAGGGCGCGACCAGACGAGTCCATGTTCATGACCGCAAGTTTGCACTTAACGCAGACGGGTACGAGCCCGTCTGGTAGTCGTCCGGCCGGAGACCGCCGGAATAGTCCGGCCCGGGGAAGAACCAGGAATGACCCGTCTTTCGCACCAACTGGATCTGCTCGGCAGCATCTGCGGCGTTTCGGGAGCGGCGTTATGCCTCCTGGCCGTGATCGTGCGATTCGTCTTCGGGCCGGGGAACCCCGCCGGGACCATCCTCGCTCCCCGGAGCATTCTCCTGGGCGGCATCGCCGGCATGGTCTTCGGCTGCTGGCTGAAGCTCACCGCGAAGTAGCGGGCTCGATGCTCCGCGGGGCCGCCGAAACACGATGACGGCAAGTCCGAACCCAAGCCCGCATCCGACCACGGCCAGGACGAGCATGTACCCCAGCGTCCACAGCCACCCCGATACCAACGCGATACCCATGAGCAGGCCGCAGACGGCGCCCGCGTTGAGCCCGATGGTCGGCCAGCGGTTATGTGCCCAGGCAGCGTCAATGGACTCCGGCGTCTCCGCGGCGACGCGTGCCGAGTTGCGACGACCGTCGGGCCTCATGGTGTAAACATAGCGTGGAGGAGAAGAGGCCGGGAGAGAACGGCCCGTTCTCTCCCGGCCGCTCTTATTCCGGTAGCCGTCGGAACCTGTCGAGCAACCCGAATGCGGCTCGATCGCAGGCGTCCAGTTCCTCGGCGGTCACGCCGTCGTCAAGGGTCGGGCCCGCCGCTCGGAGCGCCTCTCTCGAAATGGTCCGTTCGATGCGGAGGTAATCCAGCATGCCCAGGGCGTACTCGCTCTTGACCGTGAACGCACGGGGATTGTTCAGGGGACGGTGCGGGCGGACTGATCCAGGCATGGCCGTGGCGGCGTCAGCCAGGTCGTTCAGCAGATTCTCGACCTGGAAGTGCACTCGGGTCGGGGCAAGGACGACGAGACGGTTCGCGATCCCGAACAGGGAGTTGACGGATCCGCCGAAACTCGTCCAGTCGCGCGGGTTGATCGTCCCCGTGACCAGGTCCGCCAACTCGGCCTCACTGAACGAGTCGTTCACCAGCAGCGACACATCGTAGAGACGTGCTCGTCTGGTGACGGCTGCGCGCGACTTGTCGGTCACGACGACGCCGTCGGGCGTGATGTCCCAGTATACGGTTTCGTACGTTGAACCCGAATAGAGCAATCGGTCCAGTTCGTCGGCAACCGTCGTCCTGATCTGGACCGGTTGCACGAGATCGTCGCCACGCCAACCGTTGGCCTCGAGGATCTCCCAGTCGATCAGGAAATCAACGCCGGTCGAGTCGGCAAGAGAGGCCAGGTGCCCTGCAAACGTCTCGGCATCCGGTGCATCGGCGGGTGTCGTATAGAGACTGACGGCCATGTCGTACTGCGCCGGCGTGATCCCGTAGTCATCTCGTGCGCGGCACGAGCTTTCAACGCGCTTGAACAGCACCCACTCCTGCCACGACCAGAGCCTCCCGAGGTACAGCCTCCGAGCCAGTGCCTCGGGCGGTGACAGTGGTGTGACCGGGAACGTAACTGGACGTCGACGTGCGGGCGGCCACGTAGCGACATCTATCGGCTGAAGGACCAGAACCGTCGAGGGCACCAGGCGAGTCCAGCCGTCGCGCTGCACCTCGGGCCAGATAGTGGTGAGATACGCCGCGGTGAACAGGAGTAGCGCGACACCGGGGAGTCTCCAGCCGCGGCGCGGCGCGGTCAGCAGGTGCTCCGAACCGATGTCAAGAGCGCACTCCGAGCACCGCAGCGGATAGGCCTTCTCCTGAACGATCCCGCGCAGGTCGTAACGGCAGCGAGGGCATTGGTATGCGACCTGTCCGCGCCGCCACCGTTGGGGGAACCACGCCCATACCACGAGGAGAATCCCGAGTGCAGCAATGGCCGATGCGGCCCAGGCGAAACGAGGGTCATGCGCGTAGCCCAGACGCTCGAACAACCCGATCCTGGGGACGATGAGGGTCTGCGCGAACCAGCTCAAGAAGTCAAAGCCGCCGTTACAACCCGCCAACGCAACGGACGATTCGAGACCTTGAATGAGACGTTGCATGGGAAGACCAGCCCCTGCCGTCCGTCAGTGCCGGCGACACCTTGTCAGACGCGCGGGCACGACACTTGTTCATGCAGCGAGAAAGACAACCACCGGTCCTTTCGGCCGGCGGCTGGTACTGGTTCCATCAGCGACGGCGAATGAATTCGCCGTCGCGTACCAGAGCGAGTGGGTGGCACGGTCGAGCGAGCGAAGCGAGTTCGCCCGTGAGTGGACACCGCTGCACGG
>JADFOJ010000095.1 GCA_022562915.1 Planctomycetota bacterium
CAAGCCTACTTCACCGACGGGATGCCGGAGGGCGTCGAACGTCCGGTTCTACGAACCTCCGGATTGCTGATTCGATCGAACAAGGTCATGTACGACCTCAACACCTTCTCCGTCTTTGACACTTTTCGCGGCAACGCCGTGACGGGACCGCTCGCGGAACGTGGCATTGTCCTCGAACAGGCCGGTGTCGTCACGACGACCTGGGGGCAGTGGAGAGCCGCCCATCCAGGGACGACTGTTCTCGTGGAGAGGCTCGCCCTGGGTCTCGACCTCGACTTGCGGAACGGTCGCGATGCCTACGGCCCCATCTTCCCGATCGGTGATGTCGATGAGCGCCTGCCCGTGCACGAGGATGTGCTCGGACTCCTCACGGAATCGGGCCGGGCTATCGCGTTTCCTGTCCAGCCCGTGCTCGATGCCCTCGCACGGGGCGAGACGGTCGCGTTCGAGAACGTGCGCCTGGTGCTTGACGGTGGAGGCGTGCGCGCGGTCGATGCCGAAGGCGAGGATCTGGGCGGGCACCAGGCCTTCTGGTTCGCCTGGTCGCAGTTTCACCCCGGCACCGAGCTCTGGTCGCGATAGGATGTTCCGCGTGATCCGGCGAGTCGCGGTACTCTGAACGATTCACTCCGCTGCGGCTACGCGGACGAGCGCCCGACCAACTCCGTGCCCATCTGGCGGATCTCCGAAACCGAAGGGCATCCGCAGAGCGCCATCGCCGTCTCCAGCTCACCCCGCAGGATGTCGAGCACGCTCGTCACGCCACCCGCTCCGTCCACGGCAAGCCCCCACAGCACCGGCCGGCCGATGCAGACCGCGTCGGCACCGAGCGCGATCGCCTTGACGATGTCGGTCCCCCGCCTGATCCCACCGTCCAGCAGGATCGGGGTGTCCGGGTGCTCGCTCTCCCGGACCGCAGTGACGATGTCCGGAAGCACATCGATCGTGGCCGGCGACGTGTCGAGCTGCCGGCCGCCGTGGTTCGAGACGACGATTCCTGCCGCACCGTGCTCTACGGCGAGCCGCGCATCGTCAGGATGTGCAATGCCCTTGATCAGCACCGGCAGCGACGTCAGACCGGACAGCCACTCCAGATCCGACCACGAGAGCGAAGGATCGAACATCGATGCCGCGTATTGCGCGAGACCCGATTCGCCCGCGCCGTGCGGCAGCGCCGCTTTTCCGGCGGGAAGGAGGTTCTCGACCGACAGCCCCTCCGGCAACTGGAAACTGTTCCGGACGTCCCGCTCCCGCACCCCGAGAACCGGTGCGTCCACGGTCACCACGATGGCGGTGCAGCCCGCGGCTTCCGCCCGCCGGACGATCTCGGTTGACACGTCGCGGTCACGATAGACGTAGAGCTGGAACCACACCGGCCCCGAAGCGGCCGCCGTCACCTGCTCCATCGAGGTGTTGGACAGCGTGCTCAGCACCATGATCGTGCCCGCCGCACCGGCTGCACGGCACGTGGCGACCTCGCCGTCGGGATGTGCCATGCGCTGGAAGGCTGTGGGCGCGATGAGCACCGGCATCGACAGCGCGTGACCCAGCAGGGTCGTGCTCGTATCAAGCGTGCTGACGTCACGCAGCACGCGGTACCGCAGCGTGATCCGGTCAAAGGCTGCGTGGTTCTCACGCAGCGTAATCTCATCATGGGCGCCGCTGGAGTAGTAGTCCCACGCCTGCTGCGGAAGACGCTCCCGGGCGGCGGCCTCGTAGTCATAAAGGTTGATCAGTTCCACGCACCGATTAGATCACAGGCAGGATCCGCTGTCGAAGCGGTCGTGCCGGTCCAACACATCAGGGCATTGTTTGGCAGCGGATGGCAACCGCGGTGGCGCGCAGATCGGCGAAATCGGAAGTGCGCACGTTGCTTCGGCGCAAGAGAAAATCCCCGGTTTACCGGGGCTTGTGGGGAAAGCGGGCGAAAGGATTCGAACCGTCGACACTCACGTTGGACATCCCGACTTCGCCGTCGAGGTCCGGGCCTGCGGTTTGCGCTCTTCGCCGCGAGGGCACTCGCACGCGAGGCGGTGCTGGCCGGCGCGCTGCGGACCTTCGACCTGACGCCGAATCACGAGGAGTTCGTGGGTGCGATCAGCCAAACGGCGATCGCGTCGCTCAAGGGCACGCGCCCCAGGCCGCCAGCAGGTCCAGGAAGTCGGTGATGCCGGTGACACCATCACCGTCGATGTCGCCACCGGGTGTCCCCCAGGCTGCCAGCAGATCCAGGAAGTCGTTGATGCCGACCATTCCGTCGCCGTCAAGGTCTGCCGGGCAGGGGCAGCCCACGTTGACCGCGTCGAAGAGATAGACCGAGCCCGAGGCCGTGCCGGCGTCGTCGTCGAGATGGCAGCTCACCAGCGCCTCGCCGGCGTTCACCGCGACGTCGGCCCCGAAGAAGTCCAGCTGGGCGGTGTCCGAGGCCCGTAGCTTGCCCGCCTGCGTCCAGACGCCCGTATCGTGGTGGAAGACGTAGGCCACCCCCGAGTTGCAGCCGGGGTCCGCCGGGCACGCGTCGTCGGCGAACCTCGTGCCAACGACCACGATGTCCCCCTCGATCGCGAGCGCGTTTCCGAACTCGTCGTCAGCTTCGCCGTCGCTGGCGACCAGCTTCGCTTCCTCGACCCACTGCACGCCATCGAAGCGGAAGACGTAGGCCGACCCGGAGTTGCACAGCTCGTCCTTCGGGCAGGCGTCGTCGTCGTGGATCGCGCTGATGACCGCCACGCCGTCGCCGAGGGCGATGGCGTGCCCGAAAAGCTCACCGAAGACCGCGTCCGACGCGTACAGCTTCTGGACCTCATGCCAGGAGCCACCCTGGAAGCGGTAGACCCACACCGACCCCGTGCTCACGCCCTGGTCGTTGTCGACGCGGCTGGCGATGAAGACCGTGTCGCCGCGGACCGCGACTGCCCAGCCGGCGAAGTCGAAGGCCTCGGCGTCAGCGGCGATGATCTTCTGCTCCTCGATCCAGACGCCCTTGACGTTCCGGAAGACGTACGCCGCCCCCGCGCCGCCCGCCGCCGTGTCGTCGCCCGGCGCCCCGGCCACCGCCACGTCGCCGTCGATCGCGACCGCGACGCCGACCTGGTCGGCGAAGAGCGCTGTCGCCGGCTCCAGCTTCTGCTCGTTGCCCCAGGCGACGCCGTCGAATTCATAGAAGTAGACGGCGCCGGTGTACCCGTTGGAGCCGACCGCCGCGACGACGAGGCGGTTGCCGTGGATCGCGACGTCGTGACCGAACCGCAGCTCGCTGACCGGATCCGACGGCAGCAGCTTCTGCTCCTCCACCCACTCCCCGGCGACCTGCCGCAGGACGTAGGCCGACCCGAAGGAGAAGCCGCCGATCTTCTGCGAGTTCTCTTCGTCGTTCCACGCGCCCATGACCGCCACGTCGCCGCGGACGGAGAGGTGCTCGCCGAAGCCGTCGAGCGCGTCCGCGTCCGAGGCGAGGAGCTTACCGGTCTCGCAGCCGACGATCTCGACGGCAAGGGCCATGTCCCCTCCAGCAAGGACGGTCAACAGGGCGATGGTGCAGGTGGTTGCGGCGAATCGGCTCATCCTCTGATCTCCTGCGGTGGTGCTGCCACGCCGCGATCCGCATCGAGCCGGGCTCACAATAGTAGTACTTTGGGTCCCCGATCAGGAGGAGCTGGTTCTCCCGGAGTCCGAGGTCTCGAACCTTCTGTGGGTGACCGCAGCCGTTTTCCACCAAAGAGATAGGGCCTGTGCCGGATGCACCGCTCAGTCTTCCGCCCGGCTGACGTCAATGGCACATCTTCACGATCTTCGGATCGAAACGCCCAACGATCGTCACCAGGTCCTGCTGCCGACGCATGACTTCATGGATGTCCTTGTACACGCCCGGAACTTCGTCGGCGCCGGCCGAAAGGACACGCACGCCTTTGCGCTCCAGGTCCTTCTGCACGGGCTTCCAGACGTAGGTGTCCCTGGCCTTGCGGCGCGACATCCGTCGCCCGGCACCGTGCGCAGCCGAGCAGAGCGACTCCGGATGGCCCTTGCCGCGCACGACGAAGGCCGGATCGGCCATCGTGCCCGGGATCACACCCAACGCACCCGCCGCCGCCGGTGTCGCACCCTTGCGGTGAACGATCAATTCTCGCCCGTCGTGGGTTTCCTGCCAGGCGAAGTTGTGATGGTTCTCGACGCCTGCAAGGATGTCCGCACCGAGCAGCTTCGTCACGAGGCGGTGAATCACGTCGTGGTTCGCGGATGCGTATTCACCCATCAGGTTCATCGCGGCCCAGTACTCCTGGCCCGCCTCGCTGTCGAGGTCGAGCCAGGCGAGCTGGGCGAAGTCGCTGTACCTCCGCGGCAGCGTCGACTTGGCGATCGCGCTGTAGGTGGAGCAGACCGCGGCGCCGACGCCCCGGCTGCCACTGTGGGTCAGCAACGATACATACCGGCCGGCGTCCAGACCGAGCTCCTCGTCGCGATCGTCCAGCGTCAGCACACCGAACTCGGCGAAGTGGTTGCCCGAACCGGATGTGCCAAGCTGCCGCCATGCCTTGTCTTTCCGCTCCCGCGTAATTCGCGTGATCGCCCAGTCGCGGTCCATCACCGCATGGCTCCGACGCTTCGAATGCTCGACGCCGATGCCGAACCGGGTTCCGTTCTCGAGCGCGTCCTTGTACTTGGTGAATTTATTCTCGAGCGTCTCCGGCTGCAGATCCAGCACCGACAGCTTCATCCGGCAGGCGATGTCGACGCCGACGGCGTAGGGGATCACTGCGTTCTCGCACGCCAGGACCCCGCCGATCGGCAGCCCGTAGCCCACGTGCGCGTCGGGCATCAGCGCCGCCGCCACCGCCACCGGCACGCTGCACGCCTGTTGCATCTGCGCGTGTGAAGCAGCATCGATTCCCTCGTCGCCCCACGTCCGGTATGAGACCGGTCGGGCCGGGACAAAATCCCGATCCTCGATGATCGCCCGTGCAAGTGCGCCGAGGCACTTGTCGGTGACGAAGGCACGCGGATCTCTAAGAACGGACTTGAACAGGGTCTTGAGGTTCCTGCCGCGGGCGTCGCCGGACTGCCGGACCAACTGGATGGCGGCGATGGCCGGCTTCACGCAGTCCGGCGGAACACCGAGCTTCTGGAGCTGCCGGCCGTTCATGACAACCATCCTACGGCCATCCGCTTTCCCCGCCGTGAGAGAACGACTGCGAGGTCCGTTCGACCTACCCAAGTTGTCGCCGTCGAGATCGCATGATGGGACCGAGGTGGCCAGTAGCTCTAGGAGGTCGGTGGTGCCGACGTTGCCGCCGCCCCAAGTCGGCGGGACCGCCCGAGTCTCCGCTGCGCGAAAAGCGGCCCCCGCAGGTAACGGGGGCCGCTCGCCGATACACCATCGCGCATCTGATTAGAAGAGGGGGCATGCGCCCCAGTTGGCTAACAGGTCCAAGAAGTCATTGATGCCGACGATTCCGTCGCCGTCGGTGTCCCAAGGGCATGCAGGAGCCGGGCACGTGATGAACTGTACCCAGCCGGCGTGGCCGCGAGGAGATTCAGGTCTCTGGCTTGCTCGATCGACGGCATTGCCCACATGAAGAGGTATGCCGCGACATACGCAACGAGGATGCCCGCGTAATGACCGTTGAAGAACAGCCAGAAGAGGTCCTGGACGAACTGGCGTCGGACCATCTTCTGTTGCTTGCGCCACGGCCAGATGCGCTCGAGGACGAGGCAAAACGCCGAGACCACCAGCAGCCAGAAGAAATAACCGCGTGTATCCCAGATGACCTGGAGCATTGTGCGAGCTGTGCGTGTCAGGCGGCGGCGGCGGGCCAGAGCCAGCCGAAGGTGCCGGCCGTGAGGAGCGCGTAGGCCGCGCCGTCAAGTATGAACTTGGAGGTCGTGCGCCAGGGCTGACCCTTCCAGATGGAATCGTTCATGACGCCGACGGCGTACCCGAGGATGGCCGCTGCGCCGGTGATCCGGAAGATGTCGAGATAGGCCGCGCCGTCGGCGAGCGTGTGCCGGCCGACATACGCCACGAGCGCGCTGACGATCAGGATGAACACGAACCACGCGCTGAGACTCTTGCCCATGTTGAATCCGCCGGGTGGCATGACGGTGAGCAGGCCGACCGGGCCCCTCTTCATCTTCTCGACCATCTCCGGCGTGCCCATCTCTTTCATTGATCCGGCGCATGGGAAGGTGTAGGTGCCCGGTTTGACGCCGCCGGTTCGCATCGCGTCCATGACGGCGTCCTCGTTGTTCATCTTCTTGTAGTCCTTCTTGTGGAAGGGCAGCAGCATGTGGCTGATGCAGCTGGCGATGAAGACGAACACTGCCGACAGGAGGATTGGGATCCACAGGTCGGTTAGGAATGCCATGGTGAACCTCCCTTGTTGGGCCCCTCAAGCTCAAAAATAACCATTTTGGAGGGGTACCGCAACGTGCGCCTGTGGCCGTCGGACATGCCTCTCGACTACACCGCAAAGCAGAGTGCGCCCAAGATGAGGAGAGGAATGCCTCACCCGCAAGAGTGGGAGCACTCCGAGAGAGGGCAAGCGTGGCCGTTACGCCGAGACCGCCTTGGCGAACCCCTCAGTCATTACCGTCGAGAAGCGGCAGGTCGTTCGACGAGTATTGAAACAGCACGCGCACCCCTTCAGGATGTCAGCGGACTAGTTCTTTGCGTTTCGAGACCATCTCAAACATCAGTGTCTTGCCGTCGGGCTTGGACAGATCGTGCATCACCTCGACGATCGTATTCTCGTCGATGATCCTGGTCTCTATTTTGTAAGGCTTAGCGCGTTCGCCGGACTGCCAGTCGTCCATCCTGCCGTAGTAGGTGAAGATCTTGCCCGTGGGGTCGACGAGTCCTTCGGTGTAGTACATCCCCGTGTCGCTGGTGGACATCCAGACCGCAACGTACTTCTCCTTGAAGTTGTCGTACCCCACATAGCCGTCGCCCTCGACGGGAAACTCCATGATTTCGCCCTGATACTCGAAACTCATGGTGCCCTTCATCGTCGAGTGAATGAACCGGCCTCCTAAGACCGGCCTGCTCACCACGGTGGCGTGGCTCACGTTCGGTTCCTCGTCGGGTCCCTCCATCCAGATCTTCGTCGTCACGTCCCATTCGCCTTCGAGAACCTCGAGCTTCTTGTGGTACTCCCCCGGAAGGGCGTACTTCTGCCAGAGCTTCATCATCTGGTCCATCGAGGCGGCCGTCGTGTCCTGGGCCTGGTCATTGTCGCTGCCGGTCGAGGCCTCGCCCATGAGCAGCACCATCGTCACGCCCAGACCGAAACCGAGGGCAAGCGTTCGTAGTTTCATCAGGTGTACCTTTCTGAGTCTTGGTCGATCGATCATCCGTCTCTGTTCCCAGGTTCCGGCTCCGGGAGGTTTTCGCGCCCCGAATCCTCGATCAAACCGCGGCATTCCGCGATCCAGTCGTCGGAGGGGAGCTGCCAGGTCGGATTCCGCGAGCCCAGCTCGTGGCCTCGCTGCAGCTCCGCCAGGGCGTCGTGCAGAAGACCCTCGCCCTGCAGGGCCCGACCGAGGTAGCAATGGGCCAGGGGGAGGTCGGGGTTCATGACGGTGGCCGTGCGATAGGCATCGATCGCCTCGGTGACCATGCCCGCCTCGGCGTAGGACAGGCCGAGGTCCACGTACGTCGGGGCGTGGTCGTCCTGGTATCTGACCGAATGGTTGATGGCATCGATCGACGCGTCCATATCGCCGGCCTCCCGCAGCGCCACGCCCAAGCGTCTCCACACGCCGCTGTTGGTCGGGCGAAGGGCGAGTGCCCGGTGGAGGTAACGGATCCCCTTCTCCATCTGCCCGGTCATCTCCAGGTGGAAGGCGTAGTCAAAGTTCAGCATGAAGTCGGTCGGGTAAAGGATGAGCGCGCGATTGAAGACGTCCTCCATGGCCGGGATGTCACCGGTCCGCAGGAAACAGCTCGCCAGCCAGGAGAGCGTCCGGGCCATTGCCGTGTCGAATTCCGGCGAGTGCGCCAGGGGCGTCAGCACGGCGAGGGCCGGCTCGTCGGCATAGACCTGCCGACGAACGCTTGTCCGATAGGGATCGGGATCGGCCTCGTAGAGCACCTCGGTCCAACGGATCATCTGCTCCTTGGTGTAGCCGGAAACCCCGTTGAACGAGAGGAACCCGCACGTGCCGATCCAGAGCTCCAGCGCGTCGGCCAGTTGCGGCGTCACCGAGCTCGATCGGATTCGGTCGGAGATTTCCGCGTGGGTCATGGCGGTGAGATCGATGCCGTAGTCTTTCAACGCGAACCGAAGCTGCGCTTCCATGGCGGTCCAGCTCTCGGTGTCGTCGTGCGTCGCGCCCGCAATGACGAGTTCCTCGATGCGCTCGATCATGCGCCGATCGCGATCAGCCGTGTCAAGCTCGTCGAGGAACGCGCTGGCACGCTCCCTGGTCTCCGGATCAAGCGTGACGGCGCCACTGATTGTCGCCACCCGGGCGCCGACCGCCCGAAGGTTGATCCACGGGTTCACATCGCTGACCGGTGTCTCCCTGGCCGTCGCCAGCAGTTGCAACGCCTCGTTGAGTTGCTCGTTGACGTCGTGGGAGTCTGCCGCGATCCGTTCAAGCTGCTTTTGCTGCGTCCAGAGCACCCCGCCACCGCCCACCACGATGGCGGTGAGGACCGTCGCCGCCAGGGCGATGGTGAGACGCCGCGCCCGGCGCTCCTCGATCGCCTTGGCTCTGGCCTCCACCGCCGCCAGCTCCAATGCCCGGGCGCGTTCCTCGAGTGAAGCGAGATATCCCGTCACCGCCTCGGCCACCGCCTTGGCGTCGCGCGGCCGGTCGGCGAGGCGCGGGGCGAGACAGCCGCGGGCAATCTCGACCAGCTCTTCGTCGGCACCGCAGTCGCGGAGCCTGGCGTGGGCCCCGACCAGGTGCCCGTCCTTGGCATTGTCGAGAACCGTCGTGGTGTCGCCGGTGTACGGCGGCTTGCCGGTGAGAATCTCGCACAGGATCGCCCCGAGCGCGAAGACGTCCACCCGCTCGTCGATCCGATCGACCTCGCCTCGGGCCTGCTCGGGCGGCATGTACGCCGGTGTTCCCATGACCGAGCCCATGATCGACTGGCTTGCGGAGGCATCGGAGCCGGGAAGCTGGATCACGGTGTCACGGCCGCTTTCCCCGTCGCGGTCGGGTGCGGCGGCCTCGGTGCGAATCAGCTTGGCCAGGCCCCAGTCGACGATCAGCACCTCACCGAAGTTCCCGACCATGACGTTGGCGGGCTTCAGATCGCGGTGCATCACACCTCTGGTGTGGGTGTAGGCCATCGTCTGACACACGCGCTCGAAGATGCCCAGGTAGCGGCGGCGATCCTCGTCCGGGGTGCGGCGGTCCTCGAGGTGCTCGGCCAGCGTTCGGCCCTTGATCAGCTTCATCGTGAAGTAGGGCCGCTTGTCGGGCTGGAGGCCGAGTTCGTAGACCTGCAGGATTCCCGGGTGCTGGAGCTGGCCGGCGATCTGCGCTTCCTCCACGAAGCGCCGCACCATCGCCACGTTGTCCGCATGTTGCGGCCGCAGCACCTTCATGGCGACGTCGCGGCCCAGATCGTGGTCACGGGTCCGGATGATGATGCCCATGCCGCCGCGGGCGATCTCGCCGAGCATCTCGTACCGGGACCGGGACTTGCTGGTTTCCGATGAAAGCGGGGCGGAGGTCAGCTCGTCGCCCTCGTTGCGGAGGTACAGCCGGGTGTCCGAGCCGAGCCGGTCCTCGAGCTCCACCAGGATGCTGACCGGCTCGCGAGCATCGACCATCGTCGAAACCGGGCCGAAACCAGCGCGCAGGCCGGCCTCCAATTCGGGGTCATCGCCCTCGCCGGGCGCATCACGACGGTCTGGAGGTTGGTTGGGCATGCCGCTTCAGGTTCTCGGTCACCCTTCATTTCGCCGTACAACGGCGAGGAATTCAAGCGAAAAACCTCAGCCGAGGAGTTCCAGCAGCTGCGTGCACTCCCGCTCGATCCTGACCGACGAGCCCGGATAGTGAAACGCGACGATCTCGGCGAGGGACTCGCGAAACTCCTCGCGGGCCTTGGCATAAGCGCGATGGAGCTCCGCGGGGTCGGTCTCCCACAGGCGGGCGATCTCGCGGATCGGCCTCCCCTCGTGAAACCGCAGCCGCAGCAGCTCGACGCGCCGCTGTGCTTCGGGCCCTTTCTCCTCGGCCAGAACTCGCTGATGCTCCGCGGCCTCTCGCATGATCGCGGTCGCCCATTCCCGATCGAAGATCCGCGACAGTCGCGACTCCGTCGAATCGGGCGAGTCGTTGAAGAAGCCGGTGGCCGCCTGTTGGTCGCGGCGGCGTCCGTGCCGCGACTCGGCGCGTTTGGCCACGTTGCGGACCACGCCGTAGAAGAACGCGCGGAAACCACCGGGCGACTCCGGGTCCACCCGTTGAAGCACTCCGCCGTCGCGAAACGTCTCGACGAAGACTTCCTGGATCGCGTCCTCGACGTCCTGGCCCAGCGGTGAGCCGCCCCAACGCGCCACGAGATAGGCCCGCACGATCCGCTCGTAGCGCACGGCGAACACCTGCCGCGCCGACAGGTCGCCGGCCGCGGCGTCCCGGATAACGGTCCAGCAGGTTGTCTGTCCGCCAGGCATCGGCTTAGAAACCGACAGCAGCCTGCGCGCCGCGGCGCAGGTCGCTGGCACCGGCGCCGAGGTGAATCGACTCACCGGCGGTGTCGGCGATGAAATCAAAGTTCCTATCAGTCAGGACATGCTCCGTGCCCGGTACGAAGGCGACCGGTGTGAACGACGGTGACGCAGATCGAGAGTTCACGTTGCCAATGTGGATGGTAAAGAAGACCGCGGGACTGTTCCAGAGTGTGCGGACGAACCTGTCTGCTTTCTCCACCATATCCGCGAACATGCCCTCAATCGGGGGTCCAGGGCATGACTACCGGTGACAGCAGTCCCGAACTCCGACTCGATCAGTCGGGCCTTGGCAGTGTGCTCACCGACAAGGATGATCCGGGTCTTTGGGCTGCGGCAACTTCGGACTGGGTTGGTCTGGCCCGAGGTGCCCGATGTGACACCATTGTCCGTCGGACTCTGAGACCTGCCTCCAGAACCCGATACGGCTTCTGCGCTAGAAGTTTGCCGCCGAGACCACTACGCCGATCGCCACGAGGCAAGCGGCCAGGATGCGGCGGCGACCGAAAGGTTCTCGGAGGAATGTCGCCCCGATGATGACGGCGATCACGACGCTGACTTCGCGGAGGGCAGCGACGGGGGCCATCGCTCCCAGTGAGAGCGCCCACACGATGATCCCGTAGGAGAGAATCGAAAAGAGTCCCGCCGTGACCCCGGGCTTCCATGACGTCCTCAAGAAGCCAGCCAGTTTTTCCCGCCGCCAGATGAGGGCGACCAGGGGCAGGGGAACACCCATGATCACGTAGATCCAGGCGATGAAGGCGAGCGGGCTCTGCGAGGCGCGGACACCGAGGCCATCGATCACAGTGTACGTGGCCGTGACGAGGCCCGTGGCCACGGCCAGGGTCACGCCGCGCGTGTCCCGCAGCCCTTCTCCGACACACAGGCTTGTGATGCCGATCGAGATCAGCGCCAGGGTGACGCACTGGGCTGCCCCCGGGATCTCGCCCGCGAAGACCGCCGCACCCAGGGCGACGAACACGGGCGCCGTGCCGCGGGCAATCGGAAAGGTCCGGCTCAGGTCGCCGAATCGATAGGTATTGATCAGGAAGACTTGGTAGGCGATGTGGATGATCCCGGAGAGCGCGAGGTACACCCAGCTTCTCGGGTCCGGTGGCTCGACGAACAGCAGCACCACCAGCGCCGGGACCATGGCGACGACGCTGATGAGCGCGTAGGTGAGCAACCGGTCGCGTCCCACCTTGATCACGGCATGCCAGGTGGCATGGAGGACCGCCGCCGCGAGCACGAGCGCGATGATTTCAGGCTGCACCGTTCCAACCTTCGATTGCACTGCGGGACTTTGACTCGGTGGCGGGGCGCCCAAACCGTCCCCCGGCCCCTCCCGGAGAGGCCCCCGGAGCGGAAGGGAGGAAACCGGCCAGCAGTCGATGGCCGTAGGCGCCGGCCGGCCGATCCTGCTCAATCCATTTCGTCGCCTTGTCGAACAGCAGGCAGGCGATCAGCAGATAGGCCGTCACCCGCCTGAGGTCGGGGTGACGCCGCTTGAGGTGGTAGAAGGCGAGGCTGTAGGTGTGAATGACCTCACAGGCCAGGCAGGCCCGGACGAAGTCGTCGGGCTCCTGCCCGCAGTAGCGCGCGAACCGCGCGGCCGATGCCGTCGCGACCTCGAGCAGCGCGGCGTACATCGGCTCATGGTCGGGTCGGAGGTGAAGCTCGTATCGGCCCGGCCCGGGGCGGCCGAGCGTATACAGGTTGTAATGAACTTCGTCGTAGTGTGAGTGGGCGCTCGTCATGACCTTGGCCCGGTCGTAGTACAAGGCGACCAGCAGGTCGCCGCGGGGGTCGATGAAGCCCACAAGGGATGGATG
>JADFOJ010000096.1 GCA_022562915.1 Planctomycetota bacterium
TACGCGTCGATCATCGGGCGGCAGGCCCTGGAGAAACGGCCAGCAGCGGCGACCGATCCAGACGACTCCGGCCCCCCCGCGCCCCCCACTCCCCCCACGATCCGGGCTTTTGAGGCTTTGGCGCGCCAGGTACAGAAGGATGCCCAACGGTGGTATCCATCGTGGGGGGCGCGGGGGGCGCGGGGCGTCGACGAGACCGAACCACTCGTGGAAACCGGGCGTCACCGGCAGGCCGCCGATGCACCGCGATGAGGGGGCACGACGGGGCTTCCCGTGCTCGATGGCCGCAATGGCCTCCCGGAGTTGTGTCAGTCGCTCTGCCTGCATGGCCCCACCAGCCAATCTTTAGGGTTTTGTTAGGATACCCTGCCGGACCGCCCTGTCAAGTACATTCATCCCCATGAACGAAACAATCTCACTCATCACGAACCACCGCTCCGTCCGCAGCTACACGGACGAACCGGTTCCCGGCGACGACATTCGCCGGGCCGTCGAAGCCGGCCGGATGGCCTCGACGAGTTCGGCGACCCAGTCCTACTGCCTGCTGCACATCACCCGTCCCGGCGAGCGGCAGGCGCTGGCGGAACTGTGCGGCCCACAGCAGCACATCGCCGCCTGCGGCGCGTTCTTCATCGTCTGCGGCGACACCCGCAGGCACCGGCTGCTCGCCCGGCGGGCCGGCTTGCGCTACGACGCGCGGCTGGAGGCTTTCCTGCTGGCCGTCATCGACGCGACGCTGTTCGCCCAGAACCTGGTGCTCGCCTTCGAATCGATGGGCTACGGCATCTGCTACATCGGCGGTCTGCGCAGCAACCTGCCGCGCATCGACCGGCTGCTGGAAATACCAGAGGGCATCTACCCGCTGTACGGCCTGTGCGTCGGCGTCCCGGCCGAGCGACCCGCCGAGCGACCGCGCCTCAACACCGAGTGCGTGCTCTTCGAGGATCGATACCCCAGCGACGAGCACATACTTCGGCTGGCAGATGAATACGACGCAAGGGCGCCCGACTGGTCGGCGAGAATGGTCCGCAAGTTCACCGAGCCGCGCCGCACCGACGTCGGCCCGTACTACCGCGCCAAGGGTGCGGACTTCGCGTGACACCATCAGCCCGTTGAAGAAGTCATTCGGGCTGCGAGCGGCCCGGATCCGCCAGCTCGGCGTCGCCGAATCCCGCCGTATCTCCGGGATATGCCTTCGATCCGGCTCCTTGATCTGACGAATCCGGTCGCGCTCTCGCCATCGAAGCACTTCTTCAACGGGCTGCCATGAAAGGGGTCCGTCCCCTTTCTCCGGGACCGGCGGGGCACAGGAAGGTAGCCAAACCTACCGAACGGTCTCGGCCGGAGCGGATCCAGCCCTCGGCCGCTCGAACCAATGTTTCAACGAAAAACAGGAGGATTCAGGCCTAACGATGGGCTGGGGAGTGATGACATCACTCCGGCGTCCTTTATGGTTGCCATATTTGTAGCTCAAGCTACAATGTACCGATACCTGCCTGGACACGCATCCGATGGTACAGCGCCGATGGATCCAATACAGCCCTCCCCGACCCGGCCCGGTCTTCCGGAAGGTTCGGGCGGATCACGCCACGGAGACGGCCCAGGACTACGTGGAAGCGGTCTCCGACATCGTCCATCGCCGGGGCGTCTGCCGGGTCAAGCACCTCGCGGAATATATGGGCGTCTCGCACGTGACCGTCAGTCGCACCATCGCCCGGCTCCGCGACGAGCACCTCGTCGAGACCGAGCAGTACCGCCCGATCCGCCTGACGGCCAGGGGGGAGCGCCTGGCGGCCGAGAGCCGCAGGCGGCACGAGGTCGTCCTCCTGTTCCTGCTGGCCCTGGGCGTGCCGGAAGCGGAGGCCGGTTCCGACGCCGAGGGAATCGAGCACCACGTGGGCTCCGCGACACTTCAGTGCATGG
Source organism: Planctomycetota bacterium (assembly GCA_022562915.1). Classification (GTDB taxonomy): domain Bacteria; phylum Planctomycetota; class Phycisphaerae; order Phycisphaerales; family SM1A02; genus JADFOJ01. Next base: position 1,924 of record JADFOJ010000096.1, read on the forward strand.
AGCAGTTTCTCCACCACCAGCCGGTCGGCGAGAAGGACCAACGATGACGATGACGATGAACTCTCAAGCCCGATCAAGGGTCACCCGCACGAGGTCCACGCTCCTGGCGACGGCAGTCGTCATGGGCCTTGCCGGATCCGTGCCGGGCCACGTCATCCCGCCGGAGAATCTCCATCCCGTGGCGGAGGCGTATCGGCGCGCGACGTTCGTTTTGAACCTCAACCCCGTGGTCTGGGAGCAGGTCGAGACCGACGTCACGGCGATCGCCGACCACTGGCGCAACATCGACCCCGACGCGGCCGAGACGTTCGAGGCAGCGGCCGGCCGGATCATCGCCGCGATACAGGGCGAGCCGGGCGGGCCAACCCCGGCCCCGGAGCCGCCGGACCGCCGGGAGGCCGCCGCCGCCGTATTCACCCTCCTGACCAGGGCCGTCAACGCGATCGGGCAGGCCAAGCTCGATGTGGCCCGGCAGGATCTCGGCAGCCGTGAGCCGGTCCGGCTTGCGATGCGCGAGGCCCAGGGCGTCTTTGCGTCGTTCGACGACGTGCTGCTGGCGACCGATCCGATCGCCTTTCGAGCCCAGGGACAGCGATGGCTGGAGTTGTCCAGCGCCCTCGGGACCGCGGGGCTGCTCGGCCGGGGCGAGGTGCCGTTCCAACGGCAGCGCTTCGACCGCGCCGCAACGGCCATCTCCGCCTACGTGGACGCCAACTTCGGGACGGCCTTCGAGCCGCTGCCGGCACGGGCGCTCGCACCGTGGCCGGCGCGAAGCCCGACCTTCGACGCGTCGGCGGTGCTGCCGGCAAAGCTGCCGCCGGGCAGCAACATCAACAAGCAGCTTCCCCGACCCCGGCAGGTCCTGAACATGGCCACCCGCGGCGTGGACGAGCGGGAGACGGTCCTCATCGCCCTGGGTGACATGGCGTTCGACAGCACGTTCATCTTCGGTGACCCGGCCCGGACCGTCGGCCTCAGTTGCAACACGTGCCACAACAAGAGCATGACCAACCCGATCCTTTTTGTCCCGGGCGTCTCCCGCCGGCCCGGGGGCATCGACGTCTCGAACAGCTTCTTCGCCCCCCACGCGAACAACGGTCACTTCGACCCGCTGGACATCCCGGATCTCCGCGGTATTCGATTCACTGCGCCCTATGGCCGAAACGGTCGATTCGTCTCGCTCCGCGAGTTCGTGCGCAACGTGATCGTCAACGAGTTCAACGGACCCGAGCCGGATCCGATGCTCCTGGACGGGCTCGTGGCGTACATGTTCGAGTTCGACTTCCTTCCCAATCAGTACCTCGACCGTAACGGGACGTTGCGCGACGAGGCATCGGTGGCGGCCCGCCGCGGCGAGACGATCTTCAACCGGCCGTTTCCGGGGATGAACGGCGCGAGCTGCGCCGACTGTCACGTGCCTGGGGCCAACTTCGTGGACCACCGACGCCACGACCTGGGGACCGTGGGACACGCCGAGCCCTACGCGCGGGACGGGGCCCTGGACACCCCGACGCTGCTGGGCATCACGTACACATCGCCCTACTTTCATGATGGCAGCCAGCCCACCCTCCGCGCCGTCAACGAGTGGTTCAACACGTCGTTTGAGTTGGGGTTGAGCCCCTCGGAACTCGACGACCTCACCGCCTATGTAGAAACAGTCGGGTCGGGAATCGACGCGTATGAAGACACGACCTTCACGCTCCAGGCAGAGATGGAGGAGTTCAGCTTCTTCCTGTCGGCGTACGAGTTCATGGCCCAGCGAAGCAAGACCGACTTGCTGGCCATGACGTTCAGGACGATCGCGTTCGAGATCCGCGCTCACAGGTGGGACTTGCAGAACTGGACGCACATGCCTGTCCTGGACCGGCTGGCCCGGCTGATGGACGACGCCGTCGCTGCTCTCGAAGCAGGCGACGTGCAGCGCGTCCGCGCACTGGTCGGCGAGTATCGGCAAACCTACGAGGAGCACCGGAAGCTCCTGATCTAGCTCACGATGGGATTCCCAATCATGACACCGCCCGCACGACCGCCCACACTTCTGACCTTGCTCACCGTCGGGCTCCTGACGACCGGCCTGACCACGCCCTGCGGCGCCGGCGGCGCCGACGAGAGTCGCCGGCCGCCCAAGCCGCCCCGGCTCACCGTGGACGAGGCGAGCCCGCCCCTGAGAATCTCGTTCATCTCGTACGCCAACCCTCAGCAGGTGGCCTCCGACAGTGCGGCCATCTGCCGATACCTGGAGCCGTACCTGGGCATTCCCGTCAAGGGCTTCGTGAGCACCGACTACGGATCGTCGATCGAGGCCATGCGCTATGAACAGGCGGACCTGGCCTTCGTCGATCCCCTGGCGTTCATGATGGCCTACGAACAGATCGGCGCCCGCCCGCTGCTGCTGGAGATCTACGCCACCGGCAAGCCCGTCTACTACTCCTGCATCTGGGTCCGCCGGGACAGCGGGATCACGGCAATCGAGGACCTCGCGGGCAAGACGATCGCCTTTGCCGACCAGGTCGACATGTCCGGCCACCTGCTGCCCCGCGACATCTTCGTGCGGGCGGAGCTTCTGGGAGATGATCAACTGGCGAACGAATTCTTCAAGCAGGTCTACTTCGCCGGCGGCGACGAGCAGGCCGTCCGCGCAGTCCTGAACGGCTTCGTCGACGCGGCCGGAGTCAGTGAGTTCTCGTACCTGCTGCTGCGCCCCGAAGAGCGCGACCAGGTCACGGTGATCGCCCGGTCCGTCGCGAGCCCGTCGCACCTGGTCATGGCCCGTCCCGGCTTGCCGGACGACGTCACGGCACGCTTCAAGCAGGCGCTGCTCGCGCTGGACCCGAACGAACCGCAGGACAAGGCGATCCTGGACAAGCTGTACGGCGTGCAGGGCTTCGTCGAGGCGAAGTTCTCCGACTTCGCCGAGGTCGCCGCGATCGCCGCCCGTTTCGGCTTCGTGAAGAAGCCGGACGTCTTCGCGGCGGAGCCCGGGCAGACCGGCCCATGATCAGGATCGAGTACCTCGAGGTTCAGTACGGCCGCAATCCCCCGGTGCTTTCGATCGACGCGCTGACCATCAAGGCGGGCGAGCGGGTGGCGGTGATCGGTCCCAGCGGCGCGGGCAAGAGCACACTGCTCCGCACGATCAAGGGCTACGTGCGGCCCGCCCAGGGCAAGGTCGAGGTGATGGGCGTCAACTTCATGACCGCCCGGCGACGGGACCGCCGGCGGATCAACCGGCGGATCGGCCTGGTCTACCAGCAGTTTCACCTGGTGCGCCGACTGACCGTCCTCCAGAACGTGCTGTGCGGGCGGCTGGGGGTCACGAGTCGCTGGCGATCGTGTCTCGGCATGTTTTCGGCGGAGGATCGCCGCATCGCCTGGTCGGCCATTTGTGAGGTCGGCCTGCGTGACCAGGTGCACCAGCGCAGCGACAGTCTCTCCGGCGGCGAGCAGCAGCGCGTCGCCGTCGCCCGGGTGGTCGCCCAGCAACCGGCCCTTATCCTGGCCGATGAGCCGGTCTCCAGCGTCGACCCCGCGTGGGCCGAAGACCTCCTGGAGCTCATCGCCGAGGTCCAGCGCCATCACCAGGCGACGCTGGTGATGAGCCTTCATCAGCCCGATCTCGCGCGCCGCTTCGCCGAGCGGATCATCGGCTTGCGCAACGGGCGCGTGGTCTTTGACGACAAACCCGCCAAGGTCACCGAGGCCAACCTGAAGGAGCTCTACCGTGGCGACGCCAGTCTTCCTTTCAACGGTGCCGCCGGCCGTTCCCGACCGGGCCGGACGCGCACTGCGTAGGACCGCCCTGGCAACCTTCGTTCTCGGGCTGATCGTCTGGTCCTGGGTCGGGACGGAGATGAACCTGCTGCACCTGGTCGACTCCGGCCCGCGCATCGCGGATTTCCTGGACCGCATGCTGCCCCCGGATCTCACGTGGCAGACGACCGAGCCCGACGGGACCGGCGTCAGGCGACCCTTCCCGCCCCCGCTGCGGATCGCGGCCGCCGTCGTCGGCGTGACGTTGCAGATCGCCCTGCTGGGAACCGCCCTGGGCACGTTGGCGGCACTGGGACTGGGGTTACTGGGCGCGGAAAACCTGACGCCGCACTGGGTACACCATCCGGTCAAGATCGCCATGGCCCTGCTCCGCTCGATCCCGGTGATCCTGCTGGCGCTGCTGTTCGTAGCGGCGCTGGGGCTGGGACCGCTGCCCGGCGTGCTGGCCATCGCCATCCACTCGATCGGGATGCTGGGAAAACTCTTCGCCGAAGAGTGCGAGACCGCCGACCCCGGCGTGTGGGAGGCCATGGACAGCGCCGGTTCGAACTGGTTTCAGAAGGTCCGCTACGCGGTCTGGCCGCAGGTCGCCCCCCAGATTTTTTCCCTGACCCTCTTTCGTCTGGACATGAACCTGCGCGAGTCCGCCGTCCTGGGGCTCGTCGGTGTGGCGGGGCTTGGCCTGGCGATCGAGAACTATCGTGCCGTCTTCGACTATCCGAGCGTGGCGACCCTGGTGATCATCACCATGCTCGTCGTTCTCGTCGTCGATCAGATCAGCGTTCACATCCGTCGCCTGCTCAAGTGAGCATGAGAGGGATCTGTCCCCTTTCATGCTAGAAATCCGCGTTGTTCGGCGTGCGCGGAAACGGGATGACGTCGCGGATATTGGCCATCCCGGTGACGTACTGCACGGTGCGCTCGAAGCCGAGACCGAACCCGGCGTGGGGCACGGTGCCGTAGCGGCGCAGGTCGCGGTACCACCAGTAGGCGTCCTTGTCGAGGTTCATCTCGTCGATGCGGCCGTCGAGCATGTCCAGGCGCTCCTCGCGCTGGCTGCCGCCGATGATCTCCCCGATTCCCGGCGCGAGCACGTCCATCGCCGCGACGGTGCGGCCGTCGTCGTTGAGCCGCATGTAGAAAGGCTTGATCTGTTTCGGGTAGTTCAGCACGACGACCGGTCGCTTGACGTGTTCTTCGGTCAGGTACCGCTCGTGTTCGGTCTGGAGGTCGACGCCCCAGGACACGGGGAACTCGAAGCTCTTGCCGGACTTCTCGAGCACGTCGATCGCCTCGGCGTACTCCATCCGCTCGAAGCGGGTGTCGATGAACTTCTCCAGCCGGGTGATCGCGGTCTTCTCGATGCGCTCGGCGAAGAACGCCATGTCGTCGGCACGCTCGTCGAGGACGGTCCGGAAGATCGCCTTGAGAAAGTCCTCGGCGAGGTCCGCATTGTCGGTGAGGTCCGCGAAGGCGATCTCCGGCTCGATCATCCAGAACTCCGCGAGGTGCCGCGCCGTGTTGGAGTTCTCGGCCCGGAAGGTCGGGCCGAAGGTGTACACGCGGCTCAGGGCCTGGCAATACGTCTCGACGTTCAGTTGCCCCGACACCGTCAGGTACGCGCTCTTGCCGAAGAAGTCCCTGCTGTAGTCGATCTCGCCGGACTCGTCGCGAGGCAGGTTGACCAGGTCCAGCGTCGAAACGCGGAACATCTCGCCCGCGCCTTCGCAGTCGCTGGCGGTGATGATCGGCGTGTGAATCCAGTAGTAGCCGCGCTCGTGGAAGTACCGGTGAACCGCCATCGCCAGGCAATGCCGCACCCGCGCGACCGCGCCGAACGTGTTGGTGCGAGATCGCAGGTGCGCGACCTCGCGCAGGTATTCGAAACTGTGCTGCTTGGCCGCGATCGGGTAGGTGTCCGGATCATCCACGGCGCCGACGAGCTCGATACTGCCAGCCCGGACCTCGACGGCCTGGCCCTTGCCCTGGCTCTCCACCAGCTCGCCCCGGACAACCAGCGAGCAGCCCGCGGTGAGCTTCAGGACGTCGCGCTCGTAATTGGCCAGGGTACTGGGAGCGACGACCTGGATGGCCTTGAAGCAGGTGCCGTCGTGCAGGTGCAGGAACGACAGGCCGGCTTTCGAGTCCCGCCGGGTGCGGAGCCAGCCCTGGATCGTGACCTGTGTCCCCGGCCGTACCCGGCCGGCGAGTATGTCGCCGATCATCGCGGGGGGCGCGTGTTGAGCCGTGTCGGTAGCCATGGGATAGCACTTTAGGTTGCTTCGCAGCGGGTGGCACGGTCGACGGAGCGAAGCGACGTCACCCGTGGAGTGGCACACGACTCCACGGGCGAGCTCGTCCGCCTGCGGCGGACTCGCTCGACCGTGCCACCCCCCATTAGCCCGCCAATATGGCAGCCGCGGCGGGCCGGAGGCTCCGGCCTGACAGCACCCGCGGCGGCGGCCCCTGCTGCCATGGCCCGCAACTGCATTTCAGAAGGACACTTGCGTGGCCGGACCGGCAACGGGTCACGGCATGCGGCTTGCCATATGGCTGCTGTGAAACGTCACAATGATGGTCCGCATCGATCAAACCATGTCGGGGCCCAAGCCGCCGGCGTCCCGCCTGAATCTCCTGCTGTCCTATGGAGGCGGGCAGGAAGGCTCGGTCATCGAGCAACTTCCGCGGCTCCTGTCTCCGATGGGCATCTACAGCATCCGGGTCACGACCGGCGAGGGGGCGGCGAAGGTCATCGGCGACTTCCCGATCCACATCGCGGTCGTCGACCTGATGATCCCGCTGGTCTCGGACTCCCCGGCCCGGCCCGGCGGCGCTCGCATCCTCCAGTTGCTTCGTCGCCTCGAGCAGCCGCCGCCCACCGTCGTCGTCCGGCCGCGGCAGCCGATCACACGCGACAGCAGCCGGGAGTTGGCGGAGGCGCTCCGCGAAGGGGCGTTCGCAGTCCTCGACCGGCCGATCGAGCTCGAGACGATGCTCGAGGTGATGCGGCGCATCCTCTGCCGGCACTACGCCGATGAATGGCCGGCCTGAATCAGCAAGCATTCCTTGGTCCTCAAACACTGTTCGGAGAGATTATCAATGAAGGTTCGACCCCTTGGCGAAAAAATCATGGTCAAGAGAGCCGACGCGCAGAGCAAGACCGACGCGGGAATCTTCCTGCCGGAGTCCGCGAAAGACCAGCCCAAGGAGGGCAAGATCATCGCGCTCGGAAGCGGCATTCTCAACAAGGACACCGGCGAGTACATGCCCTTCACGGTAAAGAAGGGTGATCGCGTCATCTTCACGTCGTACGCCGGCACCGAGGTCAAGATCGGTGACGATGAGATGCTCATCCTGAGCCAAGACGACATTCTCGGCATCATCGAATAACGAAGGAACTGCACCAATGCCTGCCAAACAGATTGTGTATGACAACGAATGCCGTGAGCGAATCCTGAACGGCATTCGCAAGCTCGCCAAGGCCGTGCGCGTGACGCTCGGCCCCACCGGCCGCGTCGTCGTGCTCGAGAAATCATTCGGCGCACCCACCATCACCAAGGACGGCGTCACGGTCGCCAAGGAGATCGAGCTCGAGGACGCCTACGAGAACATGGGAGCCCAGATGGTCAAGGAGGTCGCCAGCAAGTCCTCCAAGGACGCCGGTGACGGCACCACGACCGCGACCATCTATGCCGAAGCCATCTTCGCCGAGGGTCTCAAGAACATTACCGCCGGCGCCAACGCCAACCAGGTTAAACGGGGCATCGACCTCGCGGTCGCCTCCGTCATCGAGTCACTCGAGTCCCTTTCCCGCGAAGTCAGTTCCTCGACGGAGATCGCCCAGGTGGGCACCTGTGCCGCCAACCAGGACCGGCAGATCGGCAAGATCATCGCCGAGGCGATGGACAAGGTCGGCAAGGACGGCGTGATCACGGTCGAGGAGGGCAAGTCGCTCGACACCGTGGTCGACCTGGTCGAGGGCATGCAGTTCGACAAGGGCTACCTGAGCCCCCACTTCGCCACGAACCTCGCGGACATGGAGTGCGTGCTCGAGGACGCCTACGTCCTGGTCCACGAGAAGAAGATCTCCTCGGCCAAGGACCTGCTGCCGATCCTGGGCAAGGTCGCCGAGAGCGGCCGGTCGCTGCTGGTCATCGCCGAAGACATCGACGGCGAGGCGCTGGCGACGCTCGTGGTCAACAAGCTCCGCGGCGTGCTCAAGATCTGCGCCGTCAAGGCGCCGGGCTTCGGCGATCGCCGCAAGGCGATGATCGAGGACATCGCCATCCTGACGGGCGGCAAGCCCATCATGGAGGAGCTTGGCATCGACCTGGAGAGCATCTCGCTCAGCGATCTCGGACGCGCCAAGAAGATATCGATCGACAAGGACAACACCACGATCATCGAGGGCGCGGGCACCAACAACGACATCAAGGGCCGGATCGAGCAGCTCAAGTCGCAGATCGACAACTCCGGCTCCGACTACGACCGCGAGAAGCTGGAGGAGCGACTCGCCAAGCTCGCCGGGGGCGTCGCCCAGATCAACGTCGGTGCCGCCACCGAGGTCGAGATGAAGGAGAAGAAGGCCCGCGTCGAGGACGCCCTGCACGCCTGCCGGGCTGCCGTCGAAGAGGGCATCCTGCCCGGCGGAGGCGTCTGCGTACTCCGCGCCGGCGGACATGGCCGCGTCAATCGCGAGCAGGACGAGATCCCGCTCGGCTGGGTCTCCTGCGGCGATGGGCTGGGGAGAAGTCGTCGCGCAGCCACCCGCCAGCGACGTCGCTGCAACCGCGGTCGCCGCGAGCTTGAGAAAGTCGCGCCGGTCGACGCTGCGCCGTTTCGGATCGATCGAGAAGTGATTGTGCGGTATAAGATCGGACATTTGGTGCATAGGAGATCTTCCCGTCCAAATGGGAGTCCAGAACTGCCTGCGATCAACCGAATCTACCGAATAGCCGCCACAATATGCAACATACTATTCGACACCCACCGCTTCACCCAGCGTCGGACCAATCTCTTCGTTCAACACCAAGTCGGCCTGATCGTCCAGGCTTGTCGGGTCGCGGTTGAGGATCACGAGCGTCGCACCGTTTTGCTTCGCCATCACCGGAAACCCGGCCGCAGGATACACCACCAGCGACGAACCGATCGCGATGAAGAGGTCACAGTTCAGTGTGGCCTCCTCCGCTCTAGCCATCTCCTTTTCCGGCATCGCCTGCCCGAACGAAATCGTCGCCGTCTTAACGATGCCCTCGCAGACATCGCAGATCGGAAGCGTCTCATCCTTCCGAAACGCCCCATAGATGGGTGCCAGTTCAAAGCGCTTTCCGCAATGGAGACACTTCCCGTAAGTACTGTTCCCATGCAACTCGATAATCGCATCGTCCGGGATCCCAGACGCTTGATGCAGGTTGTCCACATTTTGCGTGATGACGCTGAACACGTTGCCTTGGCGCATGAGTTCCGCGACGGCGCGATGCCCCCGGTTAGGCTCGGACTTCGAAATGACTTCGTCAGTTGCGAGCTTACGTCGCCACGATTCTCTACGCATTTCCTCTGAAGCCATAAAATCGGAAAAGTCGATCGGCTGGTACTTCGTCCATATGCCACCCGGGCTGCGGAAATCCGGAATCCCTGACTCTGTACTGATACCCGCGCCCGTGAAGACGACACCACGCTGGTGGTCAGCGAGTATCTCTACTAGTCGATCTACACTTCCCGACATTCCCGAATATTTCCTGATTCTCGAAGTACGCGATACATTCGATTCCACTTCTTGCTATCTTGAGGGGTGATCTTTTGACCGCGCGGTAGGCCCTTCGGTGCCGCGTAGTATACTATAACTCATTATTACAGAACAGGTTATGTAGATTGAGCGCAGCACTATAAACCTCATCGGCTCTCCCAGAGTCAAATAAGCGAAGATATAATTATAAGACGAATTTGGGTTTTTCTCAGAACTCTCCTTATGCTATACTCGCTCCTTGGGGAGGAGTCTGCCCTTGAACTGCCTTTAGGGCCAGAGCAATGCTCGAATTTCAGTGTCCTCATTGCAAAACGGTACTCCGGATTCCGGAGCAGTTTGCCGGTTCGACGGGAACCTGCCGGAACTGCAAAAGCTCCATCACGATAGACATCAAGTCTTCGGCCGCTCCTGAGAATGGACAGGACACGCCTTTCCCCGCCCGCCGTCCGACACTAGTCATCTTTCATCTGGAGGTCACCGGACCCGCATCGCGCAAGGATAACATCATCGAATTGGGCGCGATCAAAATCGACGCGAACGGCAAGCAGTTGGACACCTTCTGGTCTCTCTCGAATCCGGATGAACCAATCCCTGAGAATATCATCGAGCGGACGAACATAACGAATGATATGGTCGCCGCGTCGCCGTTTTCATTCGAGGTGGTGAAGGACTGGTTTGAGTGGATCGGCCCGAACGCGATTCTCCTGTGCGATCACGCCCGCTTTCACGCTAAGTTTATTTGCGCGACCCTGCTGCGGGAAGACATGGTCCCGCCGCAGGGCCGGATCGTCGATGTCATCCACTGGGCGGAAGACCTTCGCATTCCCGCGCCGGAGTACAAATTGCATCCGTTGCTCGACGCCATCGGGTATTCCGGGCCTTCGGCGCACCGGGCGATGGACTCCTGCCACGGGCTTCGGGCGCTTGTCCAGCATCTGTTGAGCATTGAGCTGGGCAGGTTGCCGCGCCAGGAGCAAGCAAACCTTATCGGCAAGCTGTTCGGCAAGAAGGCGTCTACGGAGGCAGATCCC